>JANOGQ010000040.1:0-2684 GCA_031406105.1 Lysobacterales bacterium
GGCGCGCTGGTGGCGGTGTGTGGAGCCGCGCTCGTTTCGATAACGCTTTACCTGATCTTCAGTAATTCAGTCAGAGTGCTGGCCCGGCTTGGCAAGATCGGTACGCTGGTAATGATCCGCCTTATGGCCTTCATTCTGCTCTGCATCGGCATCGAGATCATGTGGACCGGTTGGGCCGAGCTGAACGGATTGAGTTACTGACACGCCCTCACCAGAAGTTGACTGCCGGTCAGAACGCGTGACGCATCCGGAGGTAGAACAGCTCGACCTGGTTTTCGGTTGGATTGTTGCCCGGGTCCAAGACAAACTGAAAGCCAGCGCTCAACTGCGTAAAGCGCGCCACCTGGAGCCGCTGGAATGCCTCGATGAGCTTCTCATCCTGGGACGTGTCCAGGCGTGGCTCAGCGAAAGACGCTGTCAGGCCGGTCATGTTACTCGGACTGCCGAACAGGCCGCTGTAACCGAGGCCCGCCTGAACGAGGTTGCGAATGTTCGTCGTCCCGCCGTCCGCGTGCGAATAACGGCCCCAGACCTGGAACCGATCGCTCAACTGCTGGCCGGCAACGAGCGTCACGCCATCGTCCGACGGGCTGTTAAAGCCGTTCTTCCTGCGCTCATCAATGCGCCACACCATGATCGAGTAGCGACCTCGCCCCAAGCCCTCGACCTGCGGCGTCCAGCCCATCTCGGCGTTGTAGAAGAAATCGCCATCGCTGATCGTGTCGAACTCCGATTCCGTCGTAGTGCCGTAAGCGTTGGCGATGCCACCAGTCACATAGAACTGCTCACCAGGGCGATATGAAACCCCGATAGTCGGTCCATGGCCAGGGGACGGTACACTCGGGTTGCCCGAAACGTGGCGATTGACGAACAACGCATTGACGTTCTGCATAGGGTGCTGGCCAACGAAATCGCTCGTGTCGGCGCGCCCGATGAGGACCCGCACCTTGCCACTGTTAAACCGTTGCAGCCAGTACGCATCACGCACGACCCAGCCACGATCATTGAAGGCGTTAGTCGTATTGATCAGTGTGCCGAGTTGCGGGCCAACTGCGGAAGCTGGGTCACTTCCGATCTCTGAGCGATACTCTCCGGTGACGACCAGCACACCGGTGTCCGGAGTACCGCGTCCCACTGCTGTCCAGGAGGACATGAAGTCGACGTCATAGGCGGCCCCATTCGGATCGTCAGCGCCATTCGCCCACAGGCCCAGCCCTGTGGCCGCGAAACCCAGCCGCAGGCCAGTATTCCGATAGAGTGAGTCCAACTTTTCGCGCAACCTGCTCGACGGACCAGAGTAAGCGGGGGAGTAATCAAAAATTGGCGTCTCCGGTTGCTGGAGCCGCACCAGTTCGTCTATGCCGCTCTCGCTGCCTTCGCCCGGAGAAAACTCGTCATTCAGGTAAGGGTGCAACTCAGAATAGATCTTGAACTCGGACTTCGGCGATGCGGTTTCAGAAGGCGGTTCAGCAGCCGCCAGGCTCCCGCAGCCGAAGAAAATCGCGGCACAGAACGGCGCGATCGATAAGCTGCGATTCAATTTTCTCCGATTGGACATAGCCCCTGCCTCTCTTGGGAATCTTGTGGTTTGGGAATCCGTTTTACTTCTGCTCTACACCCACGCAGTCTGATCCCCAAACCCCGCCGCGGTGCGCTGGATTCGCGCACCGCGGCTTGATTTATGCGGCCTCCGTCAGGCCGGCTTCCCCTGAGGTTGCGGGCCGGGCGGCAACTCACCTGGGCGATAAGAAGGCAGCATGCGTGCCGGGACAATCATCAGCATCGACAGCAAGCTGAGCACCAGGAAGGTGAGCTTCAGTGCCCGCAGTCGAGCGTCGGCGTTGACCTGCGACGCCGCTTTGACTTGTTCCGGGGTCGCCGTTGTCCCTGCCATTGAGGTCTCCAGCCGGTCATTGCTGATAAACGTCAGGTTGTTCAGATTCACCTGGGCCACCAGGCTTGGCGGAATCTCCGGATGGTCAACGACTGCGTTCTGGATGTTCACCGACAAGATTCCCACGACCAGGGCGCCGGCGATGGCGGTGCCAACGCCTGCGGAAAGGTTGTTGACGGTGCCGCGCAAGGCCCCGACATCGCCGGCACGTTCGGTCGGCGAAGATGTGACCAGTACATTGAACAGCAATGTGACGAGCGCACCCTGTCCGACGCCGACCGTGATCAGTCCGGCCACCACCAGCAGGTTAGACCATTCGTTGAACATCACTACGGACAGGACAGCCATGCCGATGGCAACCAGCGTAAAGGCACCGCGTGCAATCTGGCGGGGACTATAGGTCTGGTAGTAGCGCACGACGACCATCGCGGCCGTGAAAACGGCAAGCTGATAGGGAATCATCGCGACCGCTGTGTCGAAGCTCGATCGGCCCTGTACCATCTGGATATAAAGCGGGGCCAGGAACGTCATCGCGTTGCCGAGCACGACGATCATCGCCATGGCGAAGGCGGCGCCGCGCTCCTGCCGGGATTCCAACACTTCCAACGACAGCAGCGGAGTGAGCTTCGCGGCCTCACGTTTCTGGGTCCAGGACAGGAAGAGCTGGAGGCCGATGACGCCAACAACGATCATCAAGGTCGCCGGTGACAAGCCAAAGATATCGAACGGTGCGTTCGGCCCGGCCGACAGCAGCCCCCACCGGTTGAGGTTGTTGAAGCCGAAGCTGACC
>JANOGQ010000086.1:0-3193 GCA_031406105.1 Lysobacterales bacterium
AAAAGAACTAGGCGCTGACTGGTTGATTTATCAGAATCTGCCTGACCTGGTTGAAGCTTGCCGTGGTGGCATCAAAGGTGTTTCACAATTCGACACCTCCTGTTTTTCAGGGGAATATGTCACGGGTGTCAGTGAGGCTTATTTGATTTCACTGCAAGTGGCCCGTTCAGATGATGCCCGCAAGCAACGGCGCGCCGCCAGCGTTGCTTGAGGTGGCCAATCCATGAATCGCGAAGCCATGTCCAAGGTCGATACGGCCTGGTTGCGCATGGAACAACCCACCAACCTGATGATGATCACCGGCGTCATTGGCCTGGGTCACAAGGCCAGTTACGAACAACTGCTTGATGCCATCAGACACCGCTTTCTGGCCTTCCGGCGTTTTCGCCAGAAGGTGGGCTCCACGTCCTCTGGCTGTTACTGGGAAGATGACGAGGATTTTGACCTGCATGGCCATGTCCGGCGCGTTGCTCTGCCCGGCGCTGCGGACCAGGATGAGCTGGAAGAGTACGTCAGTGATCTGGCCAGCACTGCCCTGGATCATTCACGGCCGCTGTGGCAATTCCATTATGTCGAAAATTTTATCGACGGCCCCGTTGTTGTTACCCGCATTCACCACTGTTATGCCGATGGTATCGCTTTGGTTCAGGTCTTGCTCAGTCTTACGGAAACTGAGCCTGGGCCTGCACGAAATCACAACAATGGCCAACATTGGAAAGAACAGAAAGTGCGGGAGTCCGGCGTGTTCCAGCGCTTACTGGAACCTGCCAAGGGTGGTGTGGATTTTGCCATTCATAAATCCCAACAACTGTTGGAGGAAGCCGTACAGATATTGCATCAACCTGACAAAGCAGGCGAATATCTGACCGTGGCGGCAGAGCTTTTGCGGGAATTGTCACAGGCTTTGTTGCTACCAAATGATCCGCCCAGCCGGTTCAAAGGCAAGCTGGGAGTGCGCAAACGCGTAGCATGGGCAGCCCCTATCCCGCTGGATGAAGTGAAAGCTCTCTGTAAGACGCTGGGCTGCACCGTCAATGATGTATTGATTGCAGCCGTCAGTGGCGCTTTGCGGGCTTATCTGCTCGAACAGGAGCAGGAAACGGATCAATTGCCAGAGATCAGGGCTACTGTGCCTGTCAATCTGCGTCCGCTGGAACACTCCAGAGAACTGGGAAACCACTTCGGTCTGGTGTTTTTGTCCTTGCCGGTGAATGAAGCAAATCCGCTGGAGCGGGTCTACCGTGTGAGCGAGCGCATGAATGAACTCAAATCCAGCCGTCAGGCTACCATGGCTTTCGGATTATTGGCGGCACTGGGTATGGGTCCACAGGGTGTTCAGAAGCCCGCATTGAACTTGCTGAGCGAAAAAGCAAGCATGGTGCTGACCAATGTTCCTGGGCCGCAACAGTCGCTCTATCTTGCAGGTGGCGAGATCAAAGACATGATGTTCTGGGTTCCGCAATCCGGAACCATAGGCATGGGTGTCAGCATACTCAGCTATAACGGTCAGGTGTTTTTTGGCCTGATGACGGACCGGCGCCTGGTGAATGACCCGGCAAAAATCATTGATCGCTTCAGTGTGGAGCTGGAGAAGTTGCTGCACCTGGCCATGATGTTGCCATTCGATGAGCGGCCATGCAGGGAGCTTGCTGAAGATTTACTCTCGCTGGGCATGTCTGCATTGCCCGAACCAAACGGCCACTAGCAGGCCCTAACGTTCCTGTTTTCGCCAGCGCTGTACCAGTTCTTCCACATTGATTTCAGCTGGCCCATGATGCCATTGTCCTGCATAGTCGATGTCACTTGAGTTGGGTGGTGGATTAGGCTTGTAAATCTGCACTCTGATCGGCATGGGTACCGCTTCTCCCACCACAATCGCCTCACCCTGGCCCAGTGTGGATAAGGCATCAAGCATACCTTTAGCCGCGTCAGGAACCAGTTGACGGACATACTCCTGATCATCCGGGTTGGAAATGCGCAGGCACACAAAACTGTTGCACTGCGCCAGAACAGTTTCAGATAACTCATGCGGGCGTTGGCTGACCACGCACAACCCCACACCGTATTTACGCCCGGTTTTGGCGATGCGTTCCATGGCGCGGCGGGTTTGCTTGTGCTCATCGGAGTCGCTGCGCGTGATGTAGGAGTGCGCTTCTTCGCAAACAAGAAAAATGGGAAACTCTCGACAGCGCGGATTCCAGAAATTGAATTCAAACGCCAGGCGACCAATTTGTGAAGTAACCGTGGCGTGAATGTCGTAAGGAACGGCGCTGAGATCCAGCACTGTGACCTTGGCCCGCGGCTCTCCCAAGCCCACAAAATCCCTCAGTAAATCAGGCAGGCTTTTTGATGAAGTCCGCTTCGAAGGCTTGAGCAGAAAATTGTAACGGGTGTCATTCATGCGGCTCTGTAGCTTCACCAGCAATTGGTCAAACTTGCCAAACAGTGCTGTCTTGCCCTTACCAAAGCTGCTGGTGGCTTCATTGGCAACACTGAAGCGCTTGACCAGGTCATCCAGCGAAAAATAAATCGGAGTGTCTACGGTGATGTGAACAGTAGCCATTTCGGGGTTAGCTTCCCGCTTGAGCTCCAGAACCGTGCTGCGCAAGAAAGCGATTTGCACAGGGGCATCTTCGTCATCGTGGTCTATCAAAAGTTCGACCAGATCCGAAAAAGTCAAAAGCCAAAAGGGCATTTCCAGTTCATCGGCGTCGATGCAACGGGTCAGCTCCTTGGGAAATGCTGAATGAGAGCGTAAATCTGATTTCTTCAGGCCGTATTCACCATGCAGGTCCAGCAGGATAATGTGAGCATTGGGCATGGATTTCAGAGCTGACTGAATCAGGCTGGTTACGGTCCACGATTTACCCGAACCAGATTGGCCCAGAATGGCTACATGGCGTCCGAAAAAGGACGAGGCATCAATGTAGGCCTCGATGGATTCAAAAGAGCTTAGTTGGCCAACCTTGAAGTCAGCATCGGCATAACCGGAAAACAGCCCGCCCAGCGTTTCGGCGGTCACGATGTGAACCGCTGCACCGGTGGTGGGGTAGTGGGCAACACCGCGATAAAAATCGCCCTGCTGGTTCAGTTCGCCAACCGGATTCATGCGCACCATGCGGACCAGTTCGCCTGCTGAGCCACGCTGCTGCCACATGCTTTCAACCAAGGTAAGTATCTCATAACCGTAGTG
>JANOGQ010000116.1:0-6805 GCA_031406105.1 Lysobacterales bacterium
CGGCACCTGGGCCGATCCCAGCCGGGCAGCTGAGGGTTATAGCCTGGAAGTGCTCAGTGATGGCCGCGTGCTGATTTACTGGTTCAGTTACGGCCCCGACAGCGAACGGCGGTGGTTTTACAATCTCGGCAAAATCCAGGGTGACAAGCTGGTATTTGACATGCTCCTGACCACCAGCGGGCCCATTTTCGGCGAGAAAAACGCACTCTCAAGCCTGCAGCAGACTCCCTGGGGTGAGCTGGAACTGGAACTGGACTGCCTGAGCGGCACAGCCCGCTATTCCTCCACCGAAGCCGGCTTTCCGACGGGCACCATGCAATTGCAGCGGATTACTCTGCTGGATAGCCTGGTTTGCCCCTGAAGCGCGGAAAAGCAAAGTGCGCGGTATAATGCCTAATTGACTATATATACGGAGAATTAAAGGTGAGCGAAGGCGATCAGCACAAATATTGCACCATCAAGATCATAGAGTTGGCCAACGAGCTCAGGCACGAAGACATCGACGCCACGCTGGTTTCCGGCGCTCTGATGACGGCTTCCGCGATTTATGCGACTTTCACCGCTGCTGGCAATGATGGCGCACTGGAGGCATCGGGAATGGACAAAGTCGTTGATCTCTACAAACGCACGCTGGAACACCACCAGAATCTCAAGCGTGCCGAGCTAGTTTCCAAGAGCAACTGAGTCACCACCCTCACGATTATGGATATGCAGGTCCCCATCAAGCTTACTGATCCCGCCACAGCGTCGGCGGGGCTGGTACGTGATCAGCTGCAACGCCCCTTGCGGGAGTTGCGCCTGTCAGTGATCGACCGCTGCAATTTCCGTTGCACCTACTGCATGCCCGCCGATTCACTCCAGGGCCGCGGCGTGTTCCTGCCATTGGCTAACCTGCTCACCGATCGCGAAATTGAAACCCTGCTGCGCGCTTTTGTCGCCAACGGCGTGAAGAAGTTACGCATCACCGGTGGCGAGCCGCTGGTGAGGCCGGGCCTGACTGCTCTGATCGAACGTCTGGCTGCCATCGACGGCCTGGACGACATTGCCATGACGACCAACGGCGTGTTGCTCCCGCGTCATGCAGTCGATCTGCGCAACGCCGGGATGGGGCGGATCACTGTCAGCCTGGATTCACTGGATGAAGCCGTGCTGCACGAGATGAGCGGCGGCAAAGGCAAGCTTGTCGAAATAATTGCAGGTATCGACGCGGCAGTGGCTGCCGGGTTCAAACACCTGAAAATCAATTGTGTGGTGCAGCGCGGAGTGAACGACCACACCGTACTGGACCTGCTGGATTACTTCCGCAACAGCGGCCACAGCGTACGCCTGATCGAGTATATGGACGTTGGCAATACCAATCACTGGCAGCTGCAGCAGGTGGTACCATCGGCCGAGTGGGTACAACGGATTTCTGCGCGCTGGCCCATTGAAGCGGTGGGTACGCAGCGTGCCTCGGAAACCGCCACGCGCTACCGTTATCAGGATGGCGCCGGCGAAATTGGCCTGATCAGTTCGATATCTCAACCCTTCTGTGGCGGCTGCACGCGTGCTCGCCTGACAGCTGACGGTGTGTTCTACACCTGTTTGTTCGGCACTCAAGGGAAAAACATGATGCCGCTGCTGCGCCAGTCTCATAACAGCGAGCAGATGGCCGAGCTGATTGCGCAAGTGTGGCAGCAGCGAACGGATCGTTACAGCGAAGAGCGCGGCCAGTCTGGCGCAGGCCGTGAAAAAGTTGAAATGTACCGGATCGGTGGATGAAGCAATTTACCGTGAAGTGGTTCGCCGCCTATCGTGCAGCAACTGGCCTCGCCCAGGAACAGGTTCAGTCCAGCGCCGGTTCTCCGTCCGAACTGTTCGCGGAGATGACAAAGCAACACCCGGATCTGGGCCAGTACAGTCGCGCACTCGTTGCCATCAACGATCAGATGGCCAGCTGGGATGCCACTTTGAGCGGTGGTGAGCAAGTGCTGTTTTTTCCGCCCGTTGCGGGTGGGTAGTTCCCACCCCTGCCAGGCGGATGATCTGAAATGAGTATGCCGCAGCAATCCATCAATCAATTGGTCATCACGATTGCATGACCCATCCCGAATTGAATACTCCAACACCTCCTTCCAGCACCGGCTACTTCGCCATTTCCAGTGAAAGCCTGAACCGCAAGGCATTGCGGGCCTCCTTGCAGGATGTATCCAGCGGTGCCTTCGTGCTGTTCGAAGGCTGGGTGCGCGATCACAACGAAGGCCGCAAGGTGTTGCAACTGGAATATGAAGTTTACGAACCGCTGGCCATCACGGAAGGGAATCTCATCCTGCAGGAAGCCCGCGAACGATTTGCCATCAGCCTGGCCGCCGCCGTGCACCGGCAAGGCTTATTGAAACTGACCGAGCCCGCCGTTCTCGTGGGCGTCTCAGCGGCCCATCGCGGCGCCGCCTTTGACGCCTGCCGTTACATCATCGACGACGTGAAAGCCCGCCTGCCCATCTGGAAGCGCGAGCACTACGCCGACGGCACCACCGAGTGGGTAAATTGCAAGGTCAAGGATTAATAAGGGGCTCTTCACGGCCGGCTGAAATTGCTTTTGTAGGAGCGAGCGCAGCTCGCGACTGGTGGATCGAATGTCGGCGATAGCGCTCGCACATCACTGTGCATCGCTATCTAGGTGCAACCTGCACAAAAAGGCTGCAATTGTGCGTGGAAAAGGTGAGACCGCATCACTCGCTCTCGAAGCCGTCTTCAAAGTTGAGCGCGCAGACACCCCCTTCGTCCACCATCCCGTCGCAATCATCGTCGATACCATTGCAGGTCTCCACCGGCACTGCGTCAGCGGCAATCTGCTCCAGAGTGAGCTCGAGTTCGATTTCACTGGAGACTGAAAACGCCGCTCCCGTTCCTCCCGCGGCGGCCACGGCGTCCAGGCTCTGCCTTGCTTCGCAATTTGGGTCCGATGACGGACAGGCGGCGAATGCAATCACGTAGACCGGAACGTCAAAGTCAGACACCGTATTTCCAGCGCCGTTTATGAAGTCCAGGTCTTGAAGTGCTTGTACTGCAGTGATGGCACTCTCCGGCGGCTCGCAGGTGTCAGGACCATCGACTATCAGTACCACCCGGTAGCGCCGACATGGCACATGCATGTCAGCATTGAGAGCGGCCACCGTCGCAACCCTTATGTCACGCAGCGCGGCAGCGAGGGGCTTGCGCCCGTTAGCACGCAGTTCGACGTCCGCCGAAAAGTCGGTCTGTTGATGGTCGATCCAAGCCGAGAATTCCGGCCGGTTGTCCTCAGAGTTACTGGCTGGGAACGTAACGAGGAGGTCGCCCGATGCAGGGTCACAGCTTCCGGTCCCCAGTGCCCCGTGGTAGCTGATAAACCGGTGCTGAGGATTTGCCTCCGGCAAGCACTGCACGCTACTAATCTCGTTCAATGGGCTGACAGCGCCGGTTTTGACCCGGGCGAGATCAAAGAATTCACACTGTGCCCGATCATAGCTTGTGGTGAAGTCGCATTTGTTGCACGCGAACGTTGAAGCCGCCCCGGTGTGGGTCAGGCGGCTACACTGTCCCTCAAAACCAACGTCTGTCGAAGCATCCAACCGATCGGCGTCGAAAGCACACAGCGAAGGTGTTGCGGCGTTGAGGTCGTGATTCTCACAATCGAGAATACTCAAGTCCCCGGGAGATTTCGGGCATTCCGCATTGGAAGTGCAAATCTGTCCCCCGGTAACTTGCCCAAATCGCCACAGTGAGAACTCAACATCCGTATGCGCACCTACCACTTGACCCAGTGCTTTCTTCGCCTGGTACATGCGGCTTTCTTGGGCGAAGCCGTCTCCATCGAGGTCGCAACCGGGCAGTTGAGCAGATCCGTCACCACGTGTTGCCAATCCCTCGTGTGCCTGAATTGTGGCGTTACAGGCCTGTCCGCTCACATTCGCAACACAGGACCCATAGGCCGTGCGGCAGGAAGTTGTCCAATTCGAAGCACAAGTACTAGTGAAGTTGATGGTGTCGCGAACGCATGTATTGCACGATTCTTGAGGTGCGGTTGGGTTACCCACAAACGTGCAAGGATTCCAATCCGCACAGGTCTCGCTGAACGCTAAAATCTGGGGAGTGAGGAGCATTGACGAAGATGTGTCAGGCAATATCGCGATGCGTGGACGCACGGGTTCCTGCGCTTGCACATTACTTACGGTCAGAGCCGCCACCAATGCCAGGAGCACATGTTCCCACCGCCAGGTTAGAACTGGCGGGCCGAACACTCGCATATAGCAACTCCCGTTGACTGAGAGCCAAGTCCAGGTTGGTAGCTGAATAGTGCTCCTGGACTGTAGTTCACGCAAGCTCGATTTAGGGGGATCTCTTCAGAGTTAAGTACTCAATTCATCAAGTTTGCAACTCAACCAGCCACTGTTGGATTTCGGCACCCAGGCCAGCGGGGTTTCGCCATTCTCCACTCCTACCGCCGGATTTATATAGCAGTCGCACGGCGGTAATTTCCAGGGCAGGCTCCACCGGCTTGAGCAGATCCCAGGCAGTCAGCAGCGCCACCTGCACCCCGGTAAGCGCTTCCATTTCCACGCCGGTTTGTGCGGCAGTTTCTGCCATGCAATACATATCGATGGCCTTGTGCACGGGCCGGAGTATCGAGCGCAGCATCACTCGATTGAGGGAAATGGGATGACAAAGGGGTAACAAGGAAGGGGTTTGCTTGGCGGCCTGGATCGCGGCGATTTCTGCCATGGCCAGGGGATCACCTTTGGGCAGAGTTCCGGCCTGCAGCATGGCCATGGCTTTCTCGCCGATGACAATTCGGCCACCGGCAATGGCCATGCGCCTGGTAACCGATTTGGCGGAAATGTCCGCCATGGACCAGTTCTGTTTCAGTTCTTCACTCATGGTTTCAGGTTCATTTCTGTTATGGTTCCTGGCAGGCAAGATTTGGGGTCAGAGTAAAAATTTCCCACTCACTCCACCGCGATCCCAAACCAAGTGAAATTTTTACTCTGACCCCAAATCTCATCCCAAATCTCCCGATTCAACACGTCTGCCGTTTACTGTATCAGCGTTGAGGAGGTATTTACTCGGAAACTGGAAGTTGCTGGTTTCGCCCGGCAAACCATTGGCCAATCAACTCCCTCTCCTTTGGGGTCATACCGCTCATATTTGCCAAAGGCATGGTTTGGCCAACTACGACCGTCTGGTAAATTCGCTCAGCCTGGCTGTCGATCTGCTCGGTTGTTTCCAACACAACTCCCAAAGGTGGGGCATAAAAGCCGGTAAAGCTGGGTTTATCGGCATGGCAATTGACGCAATGTTGTTCAATCAGCGGCTGGATATCAGCCAGTTGCGGGACTGCCGCTTCATGGTCCGACACTGTCTTAGCGTCGGAAGGCAACAAACTTGCCGCAGAGACTGGCGTGTTGGCTGCCGACCTGTCTACTGGCCTTGGCAATGTGGACAGGATCAGGCCCAGCAGCACTAACAAGGATAAAGGCAGGACCCAGCGATTGTGCCCGGGATCACTTTTCGGTAAGTGGCGGATGTTGAACCAGTGCCGGATACCAATGGCGGCGATTGAAAAAACGAGCAGGATCAACCAGCCGTGCGGGCTGCCGTAAGTGGCCGGGTAATGGCTGCTGATCATGGTGAACAGCACCGGCAGCGTGAAGTAATTATTGTGCCGCGAGCGCAGCAGGGCATTCCTTGCGGGCTCTGCAGCTGGTATCCGCTGCTCGGAGAGGGCCGCTACCAGTTCTTTTTGCGCCGGGATGATGACGTGCGCGACATTCGCCACCATGACCGAGCCAATGGCCGCTCCCACGTGAATGTACGCCGCCCGGCCACTGAAAACCTCGAACAACAACACCGCGAGTAGCGTGAAGTACAGCAGGATCAGCAGCGCCAGAAGGAGAGGCCGTTGCTTCAGGGGCGAATTACACAGTGCGTTGTAAACCAGCCACGATATGACCAGAGAGCCCAGGCCGATTGCAATGGCCAGCAGCGGGCCGATGCTCGTCACTCCCGGCTTGAGCAGGAACAGCGATGGGTTCCAATAGTAAACCGTGACCAGCAGCGTGAGCCCTGTCAGCCAGGTGAAATACGCTTCGAACTTGAACCAGTGCAGTCGCCGCGGCAGGGTGCCTGGTGCAACGCGGAATTTCTGCAGGTAGTAGAAACCACCACCGTGCACGGCCCACAGATCGCCGGCCAGGGGATCATCGGGGCTGAAGTGCCGTTCCAACTGATTCTCCAGCCAGTTGAAATAGAACGAGGCGCCGATCCAGGCAACTCCGGTGATGAAGTGAGACCAGCGCAGCAGCAGGCTCAACCAGTCCTGCAACCACCCCAGGTAGACTGCGTCCATCAGGCCGCAGCGATGCGGTCTACCGCCTTCAAATGCCGGGCAATGTCAGCCTTGTCAAGGAATGAGGCTTCAAAACTGTTGCGCACCAGTTCAATGATTTCATCGCTGTCTAATCCGACTTTATCCACCAGCACATTGAAATTGTCGTTCACATAACCGCCGAAATAAGCCGGATCGTCGGAATTGACGGTCGCTTTAAGGCCCATACCCAGCATGTCGCGGATGGGATGGTCGCGCATGTCCTTGACCACTGCCAGGCGGAAATTCGATAGCGGGCAGACCGTCAGGGGAATCTGTATACGGGCCATACGCTCAACCAGATCGTCATCTTCCAGCGAGCGGTTGCCATGATCGATGCGGTCCACTTTCAGTACATCCAGTGCCTCCCAAACATACTCAGGCGGCCCTTCTTCACCGGCGTGCGCGACACGCTTGAGA
>JANOGQ010000144.1:0-3893 GCA_031406105.1 Lysobacterales bacterium
GGTTGGTGACGATGACCAGTCGATCTATGGCTGGCGCGGTGCCAAGGTGGAGAACGTGCAGAGTTTCGTGCGCGATTTCCCGGATGTGACCACCATCAAGCTGGAGCAGAATTACCGCTCCACCGGCAATATCCTTGAAGCTGCCAACGCGCTGATCGCCAACAACACCGGCCGCATGGGCAAAAAACTATGGACTGCCGGTGCTGAAGGCGCTGCCATCCAGATTTATGCTGCCTACAACGAGCAGGATGAAGCGCGCTTCGTGATCGAACAGATCCGCCGCTGGCTGGATGAAGGCCACAAAGCGGAAGATGCTGCCATCCTCTATCGCACCACTGCCCAATCGCGTTTGTTTGAAGAGTATCTGTTGCGCGAAAGCATTCCCTATCGGGTGTACGGCGGCCAGCGCTTTTTTGAGCGACTGGAAGTCAAAGATGCACTGGCCTATCTGCGCCTGTTGCAGAATCCGAATGATGATGCTGCACTGGAGCGGGTGATCAACAAACCCACGCGGGCCATCGGTGATAAAACCATTGGAGAATTGCGCATTCACGCGCGGGCTGCAGGCGTTACTTTGTGGCAGGCCATCAACGCCTGTTTGCAACAGAAAAAGCTGGCAGGCCGGGCTGCCAATGCGGTGCAGGGTTTTGTGGACCTGGTCAAGGGCATGCAGGAACGCATGAAGGACTGGTCGCTGGGCAACCAGATGCAGGGTGTGATTGACGAAAGTGACCTGGCGACGGCCTATGACAAGGAGCCACGCGAGCGCACGGAAACCCGCGTCGAAAACCTCCGCGAACTGGTAAATGCGGCAGATTCCTTTATCCTGCCGGCCGAAGATGCTGAGGCAGGCATGAATGAATTGCAGTCGTTTCTCAGCCGCGCTGCGCTGGAAGCTGGAGAAACCCAGGGCGAGAGCTGGGACGACTGCGTGCAACTGATGACGCTGCACTCAGCCAAAGGCCTGGAGTTTCCCCTGGTATTCATGGCCGGTGTGGAAGAGGGCCTGTTTCCGCATCAGCGTTCCGTTGAAGAGGCCGGTGGCCGGCTCGAAGAGGAACGCCGCCTCTGTTATGTAGGCATTACCCGTGCACGTGAACACCTGGTGATGACTTATGCCGAAGTGCGGCGCATGCACGGCAGCGAAAACTACAGCCGCCCGTCACGCTTCATCAACGAATTACCGGCTGAACGCTTGCAGGAAATCCGCCCACGCGTGGCCCAGAATCGCCCCTGGGTGCCGGCAACACGACCCACCTCAACTGTCGCCAGGGTGGCGCCGGTAAAGGGCCAGGCTTGGCCTTTCAAACTGGGCCAGGGTGTGGCGCATAACAAGTTTGGTGAAGGCACGGTGCTGGCCTTTGAAGGCTCCGGTGAACATACCCGGGTACATATCAACTTTGATCGTGCCGGTGCCAAATGGCTGGTGCTGGCCTACGCCAACCTGGAAGCGCGCTGATGGCTTTCAGAGCTGGCGGCGGGAAAACCCTGCTCAGGCACCTGCAGGAACACCCTGCCTGAAAAGACCCGGAAAGATCCGGCGAATGGACTGGCGGTATGAAACGAACCGATCAAATCCAGTACACGAACAGAACGAAGACCAGAAAGAAGACAGGCAACATGACCATTGAATTCGAGGAAATCCGACTCACCACGCCGCACCTGGAACTGGCGGGTCTGCGCTGGGGTGATCCCGCGGGTATACCGGTGCTGGCGCTGCACGGCTGGCTGGATAATGCCGCTTCATTTGTGCCCATGGCCCCCTGGTTTGCGGATATGAACATCGTGGCACTGGACTGGCCAGGCCATGGCCGTTCGCAGCACCGCCACCCCTCGGCGCACTATTACATCACTGAATTCATGTGGGATATCCACGCTGCTTTGGATGCCCTGGGTTGGGATTCTGCCCACCTGCTGGGTCATTCACTGGGTGCAGCCATCTCGTCCATCTTCGCCACAGCAGCACCCGGGCGGGTGCGAAGCATCACGCTGATTGATGCCCTGGGTCCTTATGCCAACCAGCCCTCCGACACTGCG
Source organism: Lysobacterales bacterium (assembly GCA_031406105.1). GTDB lineage: Bacteria > Pseudomonadota > Gammaproteobacteria > Xanthomonadales > SZUA-36 > JAWXBM01. The sequence continues at coordinate 2,038 of JANOGQ010000144.1, forward strand.
CGGCAATTGCGCCGCAGTTCAGAAAGTGTTCGCAGCAAACCCCGTCCACGCAAGACTTATTTATCGGTTGACGACATGGTGCAGGCTCGCCTCGCCAATTCCGACTTGACGGAGCAGGCCGCACGGCTGATCGTGCAGCGCTCGGTGCAGGCGACGGAAGGCGGTTATGAATGGAGCTATGATCCGGGACTCTACTGGGTCTCGCCCTTGTATTTTTCAGAAGATCAGTTATTGGATTGCTTCCATAATATCGAGGCGCCGGTGTTGACCATCAGTGCACAACCGTTTTCCAGCCAGGGACGGGAACAGCATTACCGGCGCCATACCGACGCTATTCCGAATGGCCGGCACGAATTGATAAGCGGTGGCCATCACTTGCATATGGAAACTCCCGATATTCTGGGTGCAAAGATTCGTGATTTCATGATTGAATTTGATGATCCGGCCATGGCCCTGAACCCGCAACAGACCAGTGACCTTTAAGAGCCAAAGCGGACGTGGCATCGCGAAGCAGTGGCGGTGCCTGGTACCGGTCTGGAGTGAAGTCGATAGCCATGGCTATCGGCTGAATGAAGCCCAGGCCAGGCGTCGCGAATCCGAGCCAGGCGCAACCGATTTAGCCATTACAGTCCGCTGACTTAAGGTACCACATGAACTCACCCATCAAACACAGCATTCCGGTTCGCGAACGTCTGATATTTGCCATGGATGTGGCTGAAGCCAGCCAGGCCAGAAAGCTGATTAAGCAGCTGGGCGATTCGGTTGAATTCTACAAACTGGGCCTGGAGTTTTTTCTGTCTGGCAGCTACTTCGAACTGGCTGCGGAGTTGCGCGAGCAGGGCAAGAAAGTATTCGCTGATCTCAAGCTGTTTGATATTCCCGCTACGGTGGCTGCAGCGGTACGCCAGCTGGCACGGCATGAAGTGGATTTCTGCACGGTGCACGGCAACGACAGCATGTTGCGCGCGGCGGCTGAAGCCAAAGGCGGCATGAAAATTCTGGCGGTCACGGCACTGACCAGCCTGGATCAGGGTGACCTCACCGACCTGGGTTTCCAATGCGATGCCCGCACGCTGGTTCTGTCTCGTGCAAAACGCGCTTTGGCTCTGGGTTGTGATGGGGTGGTGTCCTCGGGGCTGGAAGTGCCTGCCTTGCGGGAATCGGTGGATCATGCTCTGTTGACGGTGATTCCGGGCATACGGCCAATTCACAACGACGAGGAAGACGACCAGCAACGAGTAGTCACTCCGGCCCGCGCCATCAGCAGCGGCGCTGACTACCTGGTGGTTGGCCGCCCCATCCGCGATGCAGCGGACCCGCGCGCTGCCGCTGAAGCCATCCAGGCGGAAATCCGGCTGGCGATTCTTTAACGCTGGACTCAATTCGAAGTAGCCCGACGGCGGCAAGAGCTTCCGACTGTTCTAGCGGCTCAGCCCCAGACTTCCACTTGCTCAAGCTGCTGAGCCCCAGGTTTCCGATGCTCATTTGTGTCACCCCAGGCTCGTTTACCGTCACTGAATCCCGTGGTAGCCGCCGAGCCGATGCGGTGACCGGCGGACGAGGGCACAGGGATTATGCCCGAGAAGCCAGACCGACTCACGACTGCAGGGATATGCAGGAGGTAGGGCAACGCCGGGAGCAGTTGCCGAGGACAGAAGTATGGCCGACCGCCGCATTCGAACAGGATGTTCACAGCTCGCGCAGTGCAGGATGCACGAGAGCGAGCCCTCCGAGAACTAATGAGCTTTGAACGAAGCCGAAGGCCGGCGGATATCGGGATTCAGGGGCGGTGAACGAGTCTGGGGCCCATGGAGGCAAAGCAGTTGGAAGCTCTTACCGCCATGGGGTTCTAGTTG
>JANOGQ010000209.1:0-3426 GCA_031406105.1 Lysobacterales bacterium
AAATCATCGTGGTTGTCGATGATCAGGATGTGGGCATCAGGATGCTGCTGCCGATAAAAATATGCCGACGAAAGGCCACTGACTCCGCCTCCTACGACCACCAGGTCGTAGATGTAGTCATCAGGTTCGTTCACTGTGCCCCAGTTGCGCCGGCCTTGCCACGCGAGTTGATGGGCGACTTCGAATGAGCCGACGTGGCTGCCGCGCAAGCCCGTGAGACTGGGTGGGTAATAAGGCCCACTGGTACCTTCGAGTTTGAGCATCTGATCCGCGAAAGCCAGGCCGGGTACGAAAGTGCTGGCCGCAGTCGCGCCCATTCCCAGCAGAAGGTCTCTTCGCGAGATCGGGCGGTCCATTCCAAGATTGCGGTCAGATGGTTTCATGCCTTATTCGTTCCCAGGAGCAGCGCCTGAATGATAGCTTATTCCTGCGGTTTGATGGGTTCAAAGCACTGCCATAAATCACTCCGTCATGACTGGTAGAATGTGCAGACAACACCTCCTCAAACCTTCAGGATTCACTCGCAATGTCGATAGGCTTCAAACCGGTGCTCAAACGCAGTTCTGCCCGGGTGTGTGTCATTGGTGGCGGGATCATTGGCTCCTGGGCCGCCTTGCATCTTGCGGAGGCTGGCGCGCAAACCACTTTGATTGAGCAGTTTCCTCTGCCGCATACCCGCGGGAGTTCGCACGGGTTGTCACGGGCTTTCCGTTTTCTGGGGGAGCATGAGTTAGGTCGGCTCGACTACTCGCTTGCTCGTTGGCTGGAGCTCGAGAAAGTGCTTGAGCAGGCGGTGTTCGTAAAAACCGGCCTGCTTAATTTTGGCGATGCTGGCGACCCTGATCTCGAACACTTCATGAATGTGTTGAAGGAGGGTAAACGTCCGGTACAGTGGCTGGACAACAAGACCGTCATCGATCGTTTTCCAATGCTCAGGTATCCCGAGGGGTGGGGCGCTGCTTACGATCCCAACGGTGGCATTCTGGTTGCACATCGCTGCCTCAGCGGGGTTCAGTCGCGGTTTCTTGAGCTGGGCGGAAAGATAGTCACTGGCTGCGTGAATTCCATCGAGTCGCAGGGGGCGAACGGAGTTGAGATTGAGCTCAGCATTCCCGATGGCAAATCGGTTGGCTTCGATGCTTTTGACCACGCAGTCGTGTGTGCCGGGCCTTGGACCGCAAAATTGCTGCCGGCCTTGGCAAATCATCTGACCAGCCTGCTGACTCCAGTGACCTACTGGCATGACCCCACTCGTAGCTACAGCGCATCAAAGGGATTCCCCATCCTGTTCAATGCGCGATTGACGGGCATTTATGGATTACCGGCCTACGAATATCCTGGCTTGATGAAGATTTTGTATCACGGCGGCCCGCAATCGGATCCAGACCGGCGTGATTCGGTCTCTTCTGAATCCTGGGTTGCAAAAGTCAGACAATACGTCAAGGAACATCTGCCATTGCTGGATCACAAAGAGCCTGCGATTCGGGAAACCTGCATGTACACGATGACACCGGACGGCAATCCGGTGATTGATCGTCTCGACAGGCGCACCGTTATCGGTTGTGGCTTCTCCGGCAGTGGCTTCAAACACAGCCCGGCGACCGGGTTCATGCTGGCTGCCTTGGCGCTGGGTCAGGATGATGCCATCCCGGCCGATTTCGGCGCAGATCGCTATGCTCTTGCTCGATTGTGATCCCATCGGATTGAGAAGATGACTTACTGCCCTGCAGATCAATCAGTAAAAGTGATAAAACCATGAGCTCCATAGAACCCGGAGTGGATCCAACGGCCGTTGAGCCGCCCAGTTTTGCAAAGGAAGCGGTAGCCGACTGTGTTGCTGAGAACTATCATTTGAGCGGCGAGTACACCCTGCTCGTAAGCGAGCGGGATCAGAATTTTCTGCTGAAGACTGTAAGTGGCCGGAAATTTGTCGCAAAGGTCGTCGGGCAGAATGAAAAACGTCTGGCAACGGACTTCCAGATTGCCATGCTGGTTCACTTTGAAGAAAACAATTTCCACTATGCCCCGCGAGTGATCAAGACACTCAGGGGTGAGAATCGCTGCATCATCACCTCTGAGTCTGGCCAGGAGTACTGCTTACGAATCGTAAGCTGGCTTGAAGGGAGGCTGCTGAAAGAGATTGGACTGAGCACCGCTTTGGTCAGCCGCTTCGGGCAAGGTCTTGCTGAACTGGATGGTTGCCTGGAGAATTTTCACTTCGATGGTAATGGCCAGGCCGGGTTGTGGGACATGCAGAATGCACTCCGGCTCCGCGATCTGCTGCATCACGTGAACGATGACAAAGTCCATTACTGCATCAGCGATATTCTGGACCGATTCGAAGAAATCGCATCTGGTGAACTGCCTTCACTGACCAAACAGGCGATACACAACGATGCGAATCCCGAAAACATCCTGATCGACCCGGACCAGGACGTGTCAGGGTTCATCGATTTCGGTGATTCAGTCAAGGCACCCCGGATCATTGAAGTGGCCACGGCCTCGTCCTATTTGCGGAAGGGTGGGCAGAATCCCCTGGAATTCATTGAGGCGTTTGTCGCCGGGTACCATCAGCGGAACCCCTTGTCAGAAAAAGAGTTCAAGCTCCTGTTTGATCTCATCAGGACGCGATTGACAACGACCCTGGTCCATTTGTACTGGCGTCTTGCCGCCCGTGATGAAAATGACCCCTATAGGCGAAAAACGCTGCAGATCGAAAGCAATGCATTCGAATTCCTGGCTTTTCTCTCAGAACTCGGTCACGAAGCCTTTGGTCGACGCATGCGTGATATCGAGGGTATCCACAAGCTGCCGGGCTGAAATAGCTAAGCCCGGCCTCTGCACGATCAGCGGTCTGGCAAGTCCAGACGGCGCCCTTCGATCGGAATTGCAGACCAGAGTGAGTCGAAACCCTGTCAGGCGATGCGTGGCGGTATTTTCGCAGCCATCACCAGATCGGCCAGGCCTTCGCCCCACTTAGAGTAAACTTTCAGGAGTGTATGCAGCGGCACATCGACAGGATGCACTCGGTCAGCCGTCAACACGTAGAGTGAGCCCGAAGCGGGCGTGGGCACCGACGGCACAAACACGGTGAAGCGACCGTCCGGTAGGCACTCGATGATCAGTGCGGGAACCAGAGCCTCCTCAAGCTCCACTAATGCCGGTTCGAAGGTGGAGGAGTCTTCCTGCTTGCCAACCCGCGAAGCCAGTCCCCTTAACAGCGAGTAGCCAGGGATCTTCGCCAGCAGGTTGCGCTCCAGGGCATTCATGCCACGGGCAATGGGCCCGGTCTGCACCAGCAGGCCAGCGATGAAGCAGGCAGCTACGATGATAAGAATGGCCAGAACCTGTTTGAACTCGACAGCTGCCGGGATCTGTGACGTGACCGGCGCGATCAACGCCATGATGCCTTGCAGGGTCTTGAGC
>JANOGQ010000270.1:0-8897 GCA_031406105.1 Lysobacterales bacterium
CGGCTGCGGCCACTGGCAATCAGCTCTGAAGCTGCGGGCATATCAATACCGTAAACATTAGGGTAACGCACCGGAGGTGATGCAGATGCAAAGTAAACCTTGCGTGCACCGGCATCCCTGGCCATCTGGATAATCTGCTGGGAAGTGGTTCCGCGCACTATGGAGTCATCAACGATCAATACATTCTTCTTGCGGAATTCCAGCGAAATGGCATTGAGTTTTTGCCGGACTGATTTCTTGCGCTCTTCCTGCCCAGGCATGATAAAGGTACGGCCAATGTAACGATTCTTGATAAATCCTTCGCGGTATTTCACGTCCAGGTCGAAAGCCAGTGGCAGCGCCGCAGTGCGGCTGGTATCCGGCACCGGGATCACCACATCGATATCGTGATCCGGACGTTCCTGCAGGATTTTTCTGGCCAGCGCCTGCCCCATACGCAGCCGGGCTTTGTAAACAGAAATATCGTCGATCATGGAGTCCGGGCGGGAAAAGTATACGTACTCAAAAATACAGGGAGTCAGCTGTTGAGCTGCCGGGCTACTGTGAGAGTGCAATTGCCCATCCAGACTAATGAACAGCGCTTCCCCGGCGCGCAGATCGCGCATTAGCTCGAAGCCCAGACCATCCAGTGCAACACTCTCTGAGGCGACTGCATATTCAATACCGGCTTTTCCTTCCCGCCTGCCCAGAACTGCGGGACGAATACCCCAGGGATCACGAAACGCCAGCATGCCATGACCAGGAATGATCGCTACAGCGGCATAAGCTCCTTTGCAGCGCCGGTGCACCGCATCAACTGCCAGGAACAGATGATGGGGTTGTAAGGCTTTGGGGTTAAGCTCATGCAGTTCATGCGCCAGCACATTCAGCAGAACTTCCGAATCAGAACGGGTATTCAGATGCCTGCGATCGCTGTCAAACAGCTCTTGGGTCAGCGCTTCGGTATTGGTCAGATTGCCGTTGTGCCCCAATGCAATTCCATAGGGGGAGTTGACATAAAAAGGCTGGGCTTCAGCGGTTTCGTCGGTGCCTGCGGTTGGATAGCGAACGTGGCCAATGCCCGTTGTTCCGGTAAGTTTCCTCATTTCGGTCGGGCCGAACACATCGCGCACCAGGCCGCTGCCTTTGTGCAGGTTCATCTGGTAACCATTCAGGGTGGCGATTCCCGCAGCGTCCTGGCCACGGTGCTGCAACATGGTCAGTGCTTCGTAGATCGAAGCTGCGACATCGCTGCTTCCGACAATTCCTATGATTCCACACATGAAAATCGACCCGTTCAGACTGGGTGCGGCTCGCCCGGGGCGAAGTTTAACACGCCCGCTGATTTATGCCTGAGCATTGTCAGTGGTTTTTTTGAGCTCAGAATTGCCTTCAAAGTCCAATTGCTGACGCGCCTCATCCGGCAGGAATTCAGCAACCCAATCGACCAGCGGCATGAGCCGCCCGATCATGGCGGATTCTTGCCACCACGGATCCTCGGGTATGGGAGTCAGCCCGGCAAGCAACAGGAAAGTAAGCACGATTGTCAGCCCTCGCACTACTCCGAAAGCGCCACCCAGCAAACGATCCGTACCGCTCAATCCGGTGGATTCCACCAGGCGCCCTACCAGATAGACCAGCAAACCGCCCAGCACCAGCACCAGCAGGAAAATGCCGGCAAAAGCCATGGCCAAACGGGCAGATGGCAAAGTAACCTGGGCTTGCATCAATTCACCCACACCGCCGGCAAAGCGATAAGCCATCATAAAGGCCAAAGCCCAGATTGCCAGGGCCAGTACTTCCTTGATAAATCCGCGCAAAGCGCCGACCAGCATAGAAATAGCGATGGTGGCAATAATGGCATAGTCTGGCCAGCTCAAATTGGTACCTTAGCGCTGCTATCCGGGTGATGAGTGTGCATATCAGTCTGCACTCATGACTACACCATTGATGCTGAGGCTGGATTCAATATTTTGTTGCGCAGTGGCCGCATCTTCGCGCTGCAGGAATGGCCCAACCCTTACCCGGTTGATTGAAGTTCCGGCCGAAGATGTCACTTTCTCGCTGTAGGCACTCAAACCCAGGGCCCGGACTTGCTTGACCAGGTTTTCGGCATTCAGGTCCTCAGTAAAACTGCCCAATTGCACCACCCAGCGCACCAGCGGATCAGAGGGATTGGTATCTTGCGTGGAAGCTGATGGATCGAGGTCCACCATGCGCGGACTTACCCCGCTTACCTGGTTCTGAATTTGCTTCACTGCTGCTGCCGCTTCGGCTTCGGAACCGAAGGGACCTACCCGCACCCGATTCAGACTGCCTACATCGGATTCAATTCTGTCTGAAATGACAGTGTAGCCTTTTGCCTCTAAATCAGCCTGCAGTTTCTTGGCGTTGGCTGCACTGCCCAGGCTGGCAACCTGCACTGCAAAACGGCCAGCAGCACTTGGCACGGTCGGCGAGTCTTGCGGAGCTTCAACTGTAAGCGGCAAGTCCACCTTTTCACTGACAGGAACTTCAAGCGGAGTGACTGCCGGCAAGCTTTCCAGCCCCGGAACACTGACTGGAACTTCTGCGACAGCCGGGGCACTGTCCGCGCCTGTCGTTGAAATGCTTCTTTCGGCCTGGTCCTGCACAGACTGTTCCGCGGGTTCCACGTTGGCCGGTTTCGGATCCAGCTGATTTTCTGCGGCACGGCCCGGCTGCTCTGCGGCCGGCACACTATCTGCCTGTTTTTGTGGCGTTGTGCCCTGATCTGCCAGGGGAAAGCGGCGAGTCTCGAAAGCGATGCCATCCGGCCGGGCAGGCAATTCAATCTGCTCGGTCTGCTGCGGACCGTTTTCTGGCCGCCCGCCCAACAACATGGGCAGGATGATCACTGCCAATGCAATCAGGACGGAGGCACCAACCAGGCGTTGTTTTAATGCTTTGTCCATGTTTCCAATTCCGGCTCTTGTTTTGGCACTGGCGACAAATTTAAGGAACAGCCCGATTTACACAGAGCTTCCCGAGGGTGCAACAATCCTGAACGGGAATTCTAACAGCATGATCCACAGCGTGTTAGTTCAAAGGCCCTGGCGTACCTGGGGAAATACTTGAGGCCATTGGCAAAGCGCATTCGAGGGCCTGTGCGGCGGTATTGAAAGAGCCAAAAACCAGAATCCGGCCTGGTTCATCTGCTATCTGTAAAGCCGCCACTAAGGCCTCACTCACCGTTTCAAAAGTGGACACCTTCTGCCCGCCCGCTTGATCAAGAATCAGCTGTGCCAGGTCGGCACCACTGCGGCCACGTGCTCCGGTCAATCCGGCGCAGTACCACTGCTCAACCTGATCAGTGAGGATACGCACAACTTCACCGGCATCTTTGTCCCTGAGCATAGCCAGCACGCAGACTCTGACCCGCTGCCCCGAAGCCTGCAGCATCTGCTTTACCACCTCTGCTGCCAGTGGGTTGTGACCTACATCCACCAGCACTCGGGCATCATCTGGGTGGGACTGTAAGCGACCACTAAGCCTGACCATGCTGATACCTTGCGCCAGATCATGCGGCCTGGTGATGGCGGCAGGTAACAAACTGGTCAGCGCTGCAAGGGCTGCAGCAAGATTGTTGAACTGATGCGGCCCCGGCAAGGGCGGCAAGGGCAAGTTTATTTCCTGGTCGCCCTTGCGCCAGAGCAGGTGGCCGGCCTGCTGCGCTATGTGAAATTCCTTACCCAGACGCTGCACCGGAACCCCAAGTGCATTTGCTTGCCGCAAAACAGTTTCTGGAGGATCTGCTTCAGTACAGATCAGTGGACTACCCGACCGCAGAATCCCGGCTTTTTCACGACCAATGCTTTCTCTGTCCGGGCCGAGGTACTCCTGGTGATCCAGGCCTATGGGTGTAATCACCGTGCAGTCGGCATCAATCAGGTTGACGGCATCCAACCTGCCGCCGAGGCCAACTTCAAGTACCGCAAAATCCAGCCCGGCCCGCTGCAGCAATAAGAAAGCAGCAAGAGTCCCATGCTCAAAATAGCTCAGCCCTGTATCCGCCCTGGCCTGCTCCACGGCATCAAAAGCCCAAACCCATTCCTCATCACGGAATTCCTGCGACCCTGTTGTGGCTCGTTCCTGGTAACGAAATACGTGAGGCGAAGTGTAGCTGCCACTGCTATAGGACAAAGCCCGCAACATGGCATCAATATAGGCTACGGTTGAACCTTTGCCGTTGGTGCCGGCCACGGTAAAAATCTTGCGGGCGGGCCGGGGTTCACCGAGTGCGTGCCAGACTTTGCCCACCCGCTCCAGACCCAGGTCGATTGTGCTGGGATGACGCACCTCAAGTTTTTTCAGCCACTCATCCAGGGTCGGAGGCTTAGTTCGGGGATTGCTGAGAGGCTTGCTGAGGGGCTTACTCATTGGTACCGAGTCTGCTCGGGCTGAATTCGGGAACTGATCTGTTTCAGCTCATGTGCACCAGTTCGCCAACCACCGGACGGGGTTGGGAACCGCCACTGAGCAATGCCAGCAAACGGGCAATCTGATCACGCAGCTGACGCCGGTCAACAATCATATCGACAGCGCCTTTTTCCAACAGGAATTCAGCACGCTGAAAACCTTCCGGCAGCTTTTCCCTGACTGTTTGTTCAATCACTCGAGGGCCAGCAAAGCCGATCAAGGCTCCAGGTTCGGCAATATTCACATCGCCCAACATGCCCAGGCTAGCGGACACACCACCCATGGTGGGATGGGTTAATACGGAAATAAAAGGAATGCCGCTTTCAGCCATCTTGGCCAAAACCGCGCTGGTCTTGGCCATTTGCAACAATGACAACAGGCCTTCCTGCATACGTGCGCCTCCGCTTGCGGAAAAACAAACCAGAGGCGAGCGGGTGCGCAGACTTTCCTGGCCCGCGCGGGCAAATTTCTCACCCACAACCGAGCCCATGGAGCCTCCCATGAAGTTGAATTCGAACGCACATGCGATTAAAGGAGAGCCATACATTTTTCCGCGCATGGCGATTAATGCATCCTTTTCGCCGGTGGCTTTCTGTGCAGCCGCAAGTCGATCACGGTACTTTTTGGTGTCACGAAATTTCAGCGGGTCAGTGGGCTCCAGGTTGGCAGCGATTTCCTGGGTAGTATCCGGATCAAAAAACTGCAACAGGCGGGCCCTTCCACCAACGGGCATGTGTTTGCCACACTTCGGACAGACCAGCAGATTTCGCTCCAGCTCGGGACGATAAAGAACAGCGGTGCATTCAGGGCATTTGGTCCACAGGCCTTCCGGCACTGTGCGCTTGTTGCCACCCTCCGTCCGGATCCGCGAGGGCATCAGCTTTTGAAACCAGCTCATAGTCTTTTCTCTTTGATGACCGCAGCCTGCCTGAATACTGAGGAAACTCTGATTTATCCTGCCACATTGTCCATGGCCTGACGGACTGGCGCAAGAAAGTCCATTGCCAGCTGATTTGCCTGCTGCTGTGAGCCGGCTTTTGACAAAGCTTCCACCAGGGCGCTGCCTATCACCACTGCGTCTGCCAATTTTGCAACTGCCGCAGCGCTGGCAGCATCCTTGATGCCAAAACCAACCGCCACAGGCAGATTGGTTTGACTCCTGATTTCCTGCAGGGGAGCAACGATAGCCACATGATCCAAGCGGTCGGCGCCGGTTATGCCCTTGAAGGAGACGTAATACAAATAGCCCCTGGCATGAGCCGCAATCAGCCCGATTCTTTCCGGAGTGGTGGTGGGCGCCAGCAAGCGGATCGGGTGCACACCTTTTTGCTCCATCAATCGTGTCAAATCGGCCATCTCTTCCGGAGGGCAATCCACCATCAGCACGCCATCTACGCCAGATTTCGCTGCATCTGCAACAAATTCAGTGTGACCATAACGCTCGATGGGGTTCATATAGCCCATCAGCACCACGGGCGTTGAACTATCCGCCTCCCGGAAACGGGCAACCATGTTCAGCACCGAGTTCAATGACACACCCTTTTTGATGGCACGTTCACTGGCAGCCTGGATAACCGGTCCATCCGCCATCGGATCCGAAAAAGGAATACCCAATTCCAGCAGGTCGGCACCCGCTGACACCAAGCCATGCATGATACTTACGGTCCAGTCCGGGTGCGGATCCCCTGCCGTGATAAAGGGTACCAATGCCTTGCGGGAGTCAGCTGCCAGCGCGGCAAAACACTGATCAATGCGGTTACTCATAGGCTGAGGTTCCCCAGCGTGGCAACGGTAGCAACATCTTTGTCACCCCGACCAGACAAATTCACCAGTATGGTTTGATCGGGCCGCATGGTAGAGGCGAGTTTCATGGCGTAAGCCACTGCGTGACTGCTCTCCAATGCGGGCAATATGCCTTCCAGCCGATTGAGTTTGTGGAACGCCTCCAGGGCTTCCTGGTCACTGATGCCTACGTACTCCGCCCTGCCCGTGTCTTTCAGCCATGAATGCTCAGGCCCAACTCCAGGATAATCCAGCCCGGCGGAAACTGAGTGCGTATCAATGATCTGACCATTGGCATCGTCCATCAAATAGGTCCGGCATCCGTGCAGAATTCCCGGGCGGCCCGCACACAGGGACGCGGCATGTTCACCGCTGGCCAGACCACGACCGGCTGCTTCAACGCCAATCAAGCGTACCGAACTGTCGCCAATAAAGGGATGGAACAGACCGATGGCATTGGAACCTCCACCAACACAGGCGACTAGTGCATCAGGTAGCACCTGGTATTGTGCCAGCAGCTGGCGACGGGCTTCGCGGCCGACTACCGCATTGAAATCCCTCACCATGGTTGGATAGGGATGTGGGCCGGCTACCGTGCCAATGATGTAAAAAGTGTCGTCTACATTGGTCACCCAATCGCGCATGGCTTCATTCAATGCATCTTTCAAGGTTCGCGATCCACTACTGACAGGACGCACTTCGGCACCCAGCAGTTTCATGCGAAACACATTACTGGCCTGGCGGGCAATATCAATTTCGCCCATGTATACCACGCATTCTTTACCCAAACGGGCTGCCACCGTCGCTGTAGCCACTCCGTGTTGCCCGGCTCCGGTTTCGGCAATCAGGCGCTGCTTGCCCATCCGCTCCGCCAGCAAAGCCTGGCCCACTGTATTGTTCACTTTGTGTGCGCCGGTGTGATTCAGATCTTCTCGTTTCAGCAGGATGCGGGCGCCACCGCACAGCCCGGTTAAACGTCTGGCAAAATAAACGGGCGACGGCCGACCCACATAATTCGCCAGGTCGTCATCAAGCGTGGCCATGAATTCTTCATCTTTGCGCCAGCGATTCCAGGCCGTCTTCAATTCATCCAGTGCATGCACCAGGGTCTCTGATACATAACTGCCACCATAAGGGCCAAAATGACCTTCTGTATCGGCCTCAAATGACGCCACATAGGGCGGATTGGATTCCTGTATCGCTTGTTTACTCACTGCTTTGCCTCGCTGATAAAACGCTTGATTGCATCGGCATCTTTAATGCCAGGAGATAATTCAACGCCGCTGGAAACATCTACCGCCCAGGGGCGAACCAACTGTACCGCAGTAGCTACATTCTGTGGATTCAGACCACCTGCCAAAATCAAAGGACGATGGCCTGCCTGGATGCTGTTCCAGTCCAGAGTTTTGCCGGTGCCACCCAGGCCACCCGGCTGGTGACTGTCCACCAGAATACCAGCAGCATCAGGGTAAGCCTGCTCCAGTTCCTTAATGCTCGACCCGGCATGCAGACTCACAGCCTTGATATAGGGTCGTTTGAACTGGCGACAGAAATCTGCTTCTTCACGGCCATGGAATTGCAACATGCTCAGTGGTACCTGCTTAAGCAGCTGGTGGATTTCCTCTGTGGATTGATCCAGAAACAATCCAACCCGGCTGATAAAGGCCGGAATCGGCTGGCACAACTCAGCGGCCACAGCCGCAGTCACACAACGCTTGCTGGCTGGTACAAACACAAATCCCAGTGCATCGGCGCCATGCTGGAGGGCAGCAGCAACATCAATATCACGAGTCAAACCACATATTTTTACTTTCAGTGTCTGCATTCAATGGACTCTTTGATCCGGAAAATCAATGCCTGCGGAGGGCAAGGCATATTTTTCGGGATAACGTGCACCCAGCAGGTACAAACCTTCTGCTGCTGCTGTGGGTGCCGCCAGCCTTCTGTCACCAGACGCAAGTAATTCCGCCAACCATGCCACCATTTTCTCGCCACTGCCGACTTTAAGCAGACTGCCCGCAATATTCCGTACCATATGATAGAGAAAACCATTTGCAGTCACCTCCAATATGACCCGATTACCGGCACGTTGAACCTGGATTGCCTGTATCTCCCTGACTGCGTGCGTAGCCTGGCAGGCCGCCGCCCGAAAGGCAGAAAAATCATGTTCCCCCATTAAAGCCTGTGCCGCCTCATGCATCAGTTCAGCATCCAATGGCTTTCGGTACCAGCTGATATGGTCTGCTTCCAGCGCAGGCCTGATCCAACGATTCAAAACAATATACTGATAGCTTCGCGCATAGGCTGAGAAGCGGGCGTGAAAGTCGTGATCGACCTGGCATATCCAGAGTGCACTGATGCCGGCGGGTAAATGACGATTTATGCCGAGCAACCAGGATCGTTCACTGCGTTCTGCAGCTGTATCAAAATGTGCTACCTGGCAACGTGCGTGCACCCCGGTATCCGTCCGGCCACAACAAATGACTCGCACCTCGTGATCTGCAACCTGCGCCACAGCCTGCTCCAGGCATCCCTGTATGGTTGGTTGCTGTTGTTGAATCTGCCAACCCAGGAAACCGCTACCATCGTATTCGAGCCCTAGGGCATATCGCATAATTCCCTCTTGCCTGACGTCTTGGCTACATTCGGTGCAGGAAAGTAAAAGGCCGGGCAGGTTACCCTGCCCGGCCCCGGCAAAC
>JANOGQ010000239.1:0-2080 GCA_031406105.1 Lysobacterales bacterium
GCCAAGGCCCTGCTGGACCGCGCTTTGGAACTGGACCCTGACCAGGCCGAAGCCATGGCCGGCCTTGGGCTGCATGCACAGAACGCTTTGCTGGATTACGACTTGTCAGTTCAGTGGCTGGAGAAAGCCCTGGCTATCAATCCCAACCTCACCAATGCCAGTGTGTGGCTGGCAATAGCGCTCAGTGAACAGGGCAATCTGCAACGCAACATTGAAATTCTGCAGCAGGCTTTTGCCCGTGATCCGCTGCATCCGCCCACGTTCAATAATTTCGGGCAGGAGCTGGCCAACATAGGTCGAGTCAATGAGGCGCGGACCGCATTGAATGAACTCAAGCGCTTTTTGCCCAGCGACGCCAACCTGACGGCAACCCTGGGCAAGATCGAGGTGTTCGACGGCAACTGGGCCGAGAGCGACCGTTTATTGACCGAGGCTGTGGAGCGCGAGCCACTCAATTTCGTCGATCGGCTCTGGTTCAGCGCCGTCGCAATGGGTACCGCGCAATACCAGCGCGTGGCCGAGCAAGGTACAGACAATTTCAAGTCTCTGGCTCTGGACCAGTTAGGCCGTACCGAGGAGGCCATCCTGCTGGCCGATCAGTGGATCAGCGAAGGCAACAATCCCCTGGTGATGTTGGAAATCCTGCTGCCGCATGGCCGCTTCCAGGAAGCCATAGCCTATATCGAAACGCGCTGGCCCAGTCTTGATGCGCTGGAAAAAGCATTCCCGGAACGTAGTGGTTATGGTGCCGAATTGCTGGTGCTACTGGCCAAAGCGTATGGCCAGGCCGGCAATGAAGGCAGCTTCAACGATGCCATGCGGCGGGCCGGCGCAGCACTGCAGCAGCAGGTCAAAGAAGGAGGCGACAACTGGATATTGCACGCTTCACGCGCTCATTTCGCCATGCTGGACGGCGACCACGATGGTGCTCTCGAACTACTGACAAAAGTCATGGAGATGGGCGGCCTGCCGCGCATTGACTTAAGAGGTGAGCATTCTGATTTCGCACCCTTGCACGGCGACCCGCGCTTTGAGGCCGTGATGGAGCGAATGCAGCAGCATCTTAACGCTGAACGGGCCAAGCTGGGCCTGGATCCGGTCTCTGCATGAGCGGTAAAAAGGGGTCGAATACAATTTCCCATCTTGTGGTTCAGCGATAGCCACGCCTTTGAGGGAAATTGTATCCGACGCCTTTTTGCCCTCTGACCCCAAAACTGTTTTGATTCTCGTTGTCACCGATGGAAATGTTTGAATGAACAAAGGACTGATCAAGGAATTACGTCAACGCAATGTTTTCAAGGTAGCTCTGGGCTACCTGATCGCTGCCTGGCTGGTAGCGCAGGTTGCTGACCTGGTGCTTGCCAGTTTTGATGCCCCAGGCTGGGCCATGCGTGGCCTGTTGATTGCCCTGGCAATCGGCTTCCCCATTGCCTTGTTCATTTCCTGGGCCTATGAAGTAACGCCTGAGGGCGTAATTCCGGAAAATCAGGTGGATCGCACCGTAAAACTCAGCCAGGATTCTGGCCGCCGGCTCGATTTCAGCATCCTGCTGATATTGTCCATCGTGATCATCTTCATGGGTCTGGAGCGTTTCGTATTTTCCGAACGTGATGGTGATCAGCCTGAGCGACCAGAAATGGGGCCGGATACAATTTCCTCGGAAATTCAACCCGACACTAAACCCACTGCAGGGAAATTGTATCCGGCCCCATTTCAGAAATCCGTTGCGGTGTTGCCTTTTGCTGTCATGAGCACCGGCCCCGATGATGAGTATTTCGCCGATGGCCTCACCGAAGAGATCATTAATGCCCTGAGCCAGCTGCCCGACCTGATGGTCACAGCCAGAACCTCGGCTTTTCATTTCAAAGGCCAGAACCTGCCGATTGGCGAAATTGCCGGCCAGTTGGGTGTGGATCATGTTCTTGAAGGGTCGGTTCGCAGGGCGGGAGAGCAGTTGCGCATCACAGCGCAGCTGGTACGGGCCGATGATGGCTTTCACCTCTGGTCCGAAACCTACGACCGGCGCACTGAAGATACCTTCGCCGTGCAGGATGATATTTCCTTCAAAGTGGCTGAAGCC
>JANOGQ010000092.1:0-4712 GCA_031406105.1 Lysobacterales bacterium
CTGGCGGCTGCCGCGTCTTTCCTCCTACTTCGGCCGTTGGATCCGCCACGGCACCTGGTACCCCGATCCGCAGCTGCGCCTGTTCGATCGCCGTCGCGGGCGTTGTGATCGTGCTCAAAACCCTGGGGCTACGCCTGGATATCTTTGCGCCTCATGACGCCAGGAGGCGGTGAGTATGACGCGTATTCTCAGGGTTAATTTTGACAGGGAACTCGTCGGGCGGCTGACACAGGACGATAGCGGCCAGATGAGCTTCCAGTATGACGAGGTCTGGCGGGAAAAACCGGACGCGATGGCGCTCTCGCGCTCGCTGCCGCTGCGCGCCGAGCCTTTCTCACAAAAGGAGTGCCGTGGCTTCTTTGGGGGCACGCTGCCTGAGGAAGGCAATCGCAAGGTCATCGCACGCATACTGGGCATCAGTGACAAGAATGATTTTGCGATGCTGGAGCAGATTGGCGGCGAGTGCGCCGGAGCGATCAGCTTCCATCCGGATGATGAAGTAACTACAAAAAACGATAGGCGATATCGCGAGTTGGATGATGACGAACTCGCAAAAGTCCTGCGCGAGTTGCCGCGCCGCCCGCTCATGGCGGGCGAGGACGGCATCCGCCTGTCTCTTGCCGGGGCGCAGGACAAGATCGCCGTGCGTGTTGATGACGGGCGGATTTCGATACCGCGCGGCAAAGAGGTTTGGGGTCAGAGTAAAGGGACAGAGTAAACCGCTGTCCCTGGCTGTCGGGTCGGTCAGAGAATTGGTTTACTCTGTCCCTTTACTCTGACCCCAAGGTTCCACTCTGTCCCTTTACTCTGACCCCAAGGCTCCCACCAAGGCCACCGGATCTCCCGTAGCGCTTTCCGTTGCGGGTTCAAAACTCCCTCCCAGCGCCAGGTGTAAATTGGTGCGCTCGCTCAAACGTTCGCTCTGCACACGCAGCAAGGCCTGACGGGCGGAATGAAGGTTGATCTGCTGCTGCACGGCACGCATATCGGCTTGGCCGACACGGAAGCTGGTTTGGGTAAGATCCAGCGCGCGTTGATTGTCAGCCAGTGTTTGTTCCAATAAGGCGTGCCTGTCAGCCAGGGACTCGCTGGCCGCCAGGCTGTTCTCCACGTCGCCCAAGGCCCGCAATGCCATGCGGGCATAGTCTGCCAGGGCTTCTTTCTGCTCCAGGGTGCGGATTTCGACCTGGGTCTGCAACTCGCCGCCCCGGTAGATCGGGGCGATGAGCTTGGCGCCAGCGCCACCGGTCGGGCTGTCGAAGTCGTCCTGCAACTGCAGCACTTCGCTAGAGATGGAAGCGACATTCGCATTGAGGACAATCCGCGGCAGCTTGGCCGCCTTGGCTTCGCCTACCCGGTTGAAAGCCGCGGCTACCCTTTGCTCTGCCGCCACCATGTCGGGCCGACGCTCCAGCATCTGCAGCGGCAGGCCGGCCGGAATCGGCCCGGGCATGACAGTCAGATCTTGCCGGTACTCCAGTTCCGCCGCGGGATAACGACCCAGCAGTAGTTCCAGGGCGCGCAGGCTCTGGTCATGAGCCAACTGCACTTGCCTGGCGGCGTCCCGGAAATTGCCAACGGTGGCCCGTGCCAAAGTTGCTTCCTGCTCGGACCCTACGCCCACCTGCTAACGCTTTTCAGCCAGGGCCTGCAGATTCTCGGCGGATGCCACCATGTTCTGCGCAAGTTGCAACTGCAGCCAGGTTTCAGTCGCAGTGAACCAGCCTCGGGCAACCATCGCGGCCAGCGATTGGCGGCTGAATTCATAATCAGCCTGGACAGAGATGAAAGTGGACTCCGCCGCGTTCCGTCCATAGCGCAAATGGCCCCACAAATCGGGCTCCCACGAGACGCCCAGTGAAACACCTTGCAGCGCGGAGCTGACGTCACCCCCGCCCATGTTGATGCCGCCTGTGCCGAACAGATTGATGGCCGGGCGCAGCGCAGCCCTGGCCATCTCAAGGTACTGGCCGGCCTGCTCCACCCGTGTTGCAGTGACCCTGAGGTCGGGGTTGTTGATCAGTGCTTCAACGACCAGGGCGTTGAGTTGCGGGTCATCAAAGGAGGCCAGCCAATTGTCCAGGATAGGATCGCTTGAGAGGGCTGCGGCTTTCCACTGCTGCTCGAGAGAAAATTTGCCCAGCGTGCCAGTCTGTGCGTGTATCTCCGCGCGCGTGGGTGGTGGGTCGGTGGCACAGGAGCCCAGGCCAAATACCGAAACCAGCATCAAACCGGCGAAGAAAACCCGACTGCGCAAACTCCTGGTGTTCACGGTGTCTTGCTCAATGCATCTTCAGGATCAGCCAATCGAGCTTGGCACTGACCCGCAAAAGGATTTTGCGCAGGATGTGGATTGCATGGGCGTTGTCGGTGTAAACCGCGCCAGCACCGCTGGCACCAGCAGCCAGAAAAAGATCCTTATCCTTGGCATCGGGCAGCAGGCGCACCGCCAGCGCATAGGGGGGAATGGGTGCGACGCCGCCGGCCGTGTTCATGGTCCCGATCGGTAACTGGCCTTGAGCAGTGGCCCACATGATCGAATCCACCTTCATTTTCACAATGCGGCCGGGATACATCTTGAAGGCTACCTCCGCCTCCTGGCCCGGTTTGACTTTGCGCACTTCATTCTGTTTGAAAATGGCCAATATCCATTGCTCATCTTCGATGAAATTCATGGCCGGAGACATCGGCAAAGGGACGGTCATGGCGCCTGGCCGGAGATTCAACGCAACCACGGTGCCATCAGCGGGCGCAAAGTAGGTCGTCTGGCTGAGTTTCCATTCTGCATTGGCCAACTGTGCTTCGGCGGCAGCGATTTGGGCGTTCACCCTGGCGACCTCATCCTGCACGCCATCCTCAGTCTTCGCGCCAAGATTTTCGCGTGCCTGCGCCTCGGCGGCCACGGTTGACGCCAGTTGCCCCTCGAGCTGACGAACCTCCGCCTGGGACTGTTCGAAGTCAAAGCGGTTGCCAGCACCGGAACTGGCCAGTTCCTCAAACTGTTGCATACGCAGCTGCGCCAGCACCAGTTGGGAGTTGATAGCCTCTTTCTGGCCTGTGGTGCTTTTCAGTTGTTGTGTGAGGTTGCGCGAGCTGGCTTCTGCCGTTACCAATTGCGCCCGCAGCTGTACGATTTGCGCCTCGGCATTCCGCACTGCGATCTCATAAGGGACCCGGTCAATCCGGAACAGTACATCGCCTTTCTTGATGGGTCGGTTAGGCTCAATCGGAACCCCGGTAACCAGGCCGCGCACGGGCGGATTGATCGGCACCACGTAATTGACCACACGTACGTCATGACTCGAAGGCGCAACGATATTCAAAACCAGGATCAGGGCGGTCAACGCGATGATCGGCAGCGTGATGGTGATGACCTGCGTGATGATATTCCAGGGCAGCCACTTGAACTTGAAAAACACCAGCCAGGCAAAAAATGCGAAGATGCCGAGTAGGATCAGCTCCATGGTTCAGCCCCTGCCTGCTTCGCTGCCGGAAGGTGTTCCGGCCAGCCGCGCTTCCAGTTCATTCAGCCGCAGCCGGAGCTGCTTGAGTTCCTGCGAATCGGATCTTAGGTCGACTTCGGCTTGGACGATCTCATCGTCACCGTGAGCCACCCGGTCTGTGCCGTAGGCCAGCTTGTACATGACGGGTTTGCTGTAAGCCCACAGCCAGGCCAATGGCCAGAGCAGTCCACCAAACGCCAGCGACAGCAGGCATAAGGTCTGGATGGCCTTCGCCTGAGGGTGCTGCCGCTGTTCGGCAATCTTCTCAGGCAGGATATGGACTAGCCAGAATATGGAAATACCAATGACAGGCGCGATGATCAGCACCACCCAAGCCATGATGTTGGCCACCATGTCCAGCGTCTCGCCCTGGAACATCGGGGTCTGCGCCATCCCGGGCGCCAGCAGCAGAGCGGCTGAGGCATAAAATGTGACCCGGCCGCAATCGAGCCGACGCAATCGAGATGGATTCATGATTATTGGGCCCATTTTGGAATTCGCAGCCATCAGATTGCACAAGTGCTGCTGAGGCAAACCCCCGCTTCCCGCACCCGGCAGCTGCGTTACAGCAGAACTAAGCTACGATTGCCATGAGTTGAGACCTCGCAAAATTACCGGGCAGGCCCGGAATAAATGCGGGTGAAATTGCACTTGTTGGTGCGCTAGTCTAGAGTTCGAAATCAGCAACGCTGGCACGGAGCCTCGCGTTACCTGTGGAACAACCGCTCATCAGCAATTGAGCAGTCCGAATTACACTGCTTCTGGAGTCAACCGATGAAATCAATCCTGGCAAGCAGCTTGCTGATCCTGGCTTTGCAGAGCGTGCCGGGCCTTGCGACCGCAGCCACTGATCAAACCAAAGGCTTCACAACCGCGGATCTGCTGGCACAAGTGCAGGATCCCACCGTCGCAGGATCGGCTGCGGATCCGGCAGCTGCGCCCCAGGCAACAGCTGAGGCTGCAGTGGCGCAGGGCTTCCCGCCTGACCAGCTGGAGCAACTAGTTGCCCCCATTGCGCTTTATCCAGACGCATTGCTTGCACAGATCCTGATGGCGTCGACCTATCCACTTGAAATCGTCGAGGCAGATCGGTTCGTGTCCCAGAATCCGGAACTCAAGGACACGGCCCTGGACGAAGCGTTGAAGGATAAGGACTGGGATCCAAGCGTCAAGTCGCTGGTCAAACTGCCCGATGTCCTGAAGAAAATG
>JANOGQ010000249.1:0-9459 GCA_031406105.1 Lysobacterales bacterium
CCTCAACGGTCTCACCAAAACCTATGCCTCCGGCCTGGTTGCGCTGAATCCTATCGATTTGACCATTGAGCGTGGCGAGATTTTTGCCTTACTTGGTCCGAACGGCGCTGGCAAGACCACGCTCATCAACATGGTCTGCGGTATTGTCACGCCGACTGGCGGGCAGGCACTGATCGATGGCCATGACGTGGTGCGTGACTACCGGGCAGCACGGGCCCAGGTTGGCCTGGTGCCGCAGGAACTGGCCAACGAGACTTTCGAAACCCCATGGGCATCGACACGTTTCAGCCGCGGTTTGTTTAGCTGCCCGCCCGACCCGGCTTACCTCGAACGCCTGCTGCGTGACCTGTCCTTGTGGAGCAAGGCGCACGATAGGATTCAGACCTTGTCTGGTGGCATGAAACGGCGTGTGATGATTGCCAAGGCGCTGGCGCATGAGCCTAGGGTGCTGTTTCTGGATGAGCCCACCGCGGGCGTGGATGTGGAGTTGCGCGCTGATATGTGGGCGATGGTGCGCAGGCTCCGCGACCAGGGTGTGACTATCATCCTGACCACGCACTACATCGACGAAGCCGAAGAAATGGCTGATCGCATTGGCGTGATCGACAAGGGCCGTCTGATTCTGGTGGAAGAGAAAGCCAGGTTGATGAAAAAGCTCGGCAAGCGCCAGCTGATCGTTCAGTTGATCGAACCGTTAAGCACGCTCCCGGCTGCCCTGGGGGAGTGGCAGGTGGAATTCGCCGATGACAACTCGCAGCTGCGTTACGTGTTTGACGCCCACCGCGAGCACACCGGCATCCCCGAATTGCTGCGGCGGCTGGATGAGCTGCAGATCAGCTACCGCGATCTCAACAGCAGCCAGAATTCGCTGGAGGAGATTTTCGTCGGGCTGGTGAGCCGCCGCCAGGGAGAGTCGCAATGAGCGCACCCCAGAGTTCAACACTGGCGGTTCCTGCCTTTAACCACCGCGGCGTGTGGGCCATTTACCGCTTTGAACTGGCCCGCTTTGGCCGCACCTTGTGGACCAGCCTATTCACGCCGGTCATCACCACCTCGCTGTACTTCATCGTGTTCGGCGCGGCCATTGGTTCGCGCATGGGCGAAGTCGATGGCATCAGTTATGGCGCATTCATCGTGCCCGGCCTGATCATGCTATCGCTGTTAACCGAGAGTATCGGCAATTCTTCGTTCGGCATCTACTTCCCGCGCTGGACGGGCTCGATCTACGAAGTGCTGTCGGCACCCTTGTCGCCTTTCGAAATCGTGCTGGCCTATGTTGGTGCCGCCGCCACGAAGTCAGTCATTCTCGGGTTGGTCATTCTCTTTACGGCGACTTTCTTCGTTGACCTGCACATTGCGCACCCGCTGTGGATGATCGCTTTCCTGCTGCTTACTGCGGTGAGTTTTTGCCTGTTCGGCTTCATCCTCGGTGTTTGGGCCACCAGCTGGGAACAACTGCAAGTGATTCCGCTGCTGATTGTTACTCCGCTCACTTTCCTGGGCGGCGCGTTCTACTCCATCGACATGCTGCCGGGAAACTGGAAAACCATTGCTCTGTTTAATCCCATCGTCTACCTGATCAGCGGCTTTCGCTGGAGCTTCTTCAATACCTCCGATGTGGGAGTAGGCGTCAGCCTCGCCGCAGTGCTGGGCTTTCTGCTGCTGTGCCTGACCATCGTGTGGTGGATCTTCCGGACCGGGTACCGCCTGAAGAATTGATGCTGTTGAAATTCTGCTGACTATCTTTTGGCCTGGATAAACTTACGGTTCAGGCTCATGGCAAAAGCGCTCAGGCCAATCAGCAGGAATCCCATCAGGATCAAGCCAAAGGCATTGGCCAGGCTGTCGCGAAAGAAGTAGCCGGTAAAGGCCATCATGGCGATAACGCTGGTAAACAGCAGGATCCGGCTTTTAACCACGGTGGCAAGAAACATGAACCCGGCCACAACGCCGAAGTACAGAATTTCAAGGGACGAGCCTTCCACCACATCAAATGCGCCATAAAGCAGGAATATCGAACCGGCCAAATACCAGAAGGGTGTGATCGCCTCATGCCGGGATTTTCCAATCAGATAGGAAAGGCTGGTGAGTCCAAAACCTAATGCAAGAGCTGTGATTTCGGAATCAATTTCCAGAATGCTGCACAGCGTTCCAAAACCGGCGGCACCGAAGAACAGGGAAGTGAACAGCAGCACACTGCGCTGGGTGGCCAGAAAACTCAGAAACTGCTGCGCCATCATGACGACACACATGAACAGCAGGCCATGCTCAGGATCGCCTCCCCGGCCATATTCATTGAGCAGCACCACCAGACCGGTGGGCTGCAGCAAGGCAGCAACCAGCAGCATCGGTGTGGTTGCCATGGAAAACCGCTGGTCGCTCAGGGTCGTCAATGCAAACAGGAAGATGGCAAAGCCCGTGCCCAGTGTCACCAGCACTCTCACTGCTGGGGAGAAAGTGTCCCATTGCATGCCGACGAATATTGAAATGCCTGCAAGGACCAGAACGCCACCCACATAGGCCAGTACTTTCGCCAATATTCCGCTGGAACGCTGCGCCTGATCTGTGGGTGTCGCTTTGGCCAGGGCAGCCGAAATTTCATCCGCTTGCAGTTGATGGCGAGCCGCGATTTCAACAATCTGCTGCAAGGCCTCTTCGCGCGAGCTCATGGCTTTGGCCCTTCTTCCAATACCCAGCCCATGAATTGCAGGTCAGTCTGGTAGATGTTGAGATCAATCGTGAGTTCCGGCAAATTGAAATAGTGACTGCCCTTTTTCAGCACATAACTGCTTTCATATCGGCGACCCATTCCGAAGATATCACCCAGCAACCCGCCATTCCCCCGGTAGCCCAAAAACTCGAACTGATAACCATCAGGTGATTGTTTGCGCTTGTCGAGTGGCAAATGCGCAGTTACGGCCAGATTTATAGGAACGGATTTTTCGAGCTTGTCCCGCCCTTCAGGCAAGTCGAAAACGATCTCTTCAAACTCATTGCTATTCGCGCGATACAGGAATATTCGAGCATTCTGGCGGTTGAAGTGTTGTTGATTTTCTTCCGTGGGCGAAACGCGGCCGCTCAGCTTGCCGTCCCGCACCTCAAAAGTCAGGTAGTAGTCCGGTGGGCTCTGATAATCGTTCTGAAAGGCTACCAGCAGGAAATCGTAAGTGGGCGGATCAGCCAGAACTCCCGGTAGCCGGTTGAGGATGAAGAAACCCGCCACCAGCAGCACAGGCAAAAGGATACCGCTGACCAATACCAGGTTTTCTTTGATCCATGTGCCCAATGCAGACTCTCCCTAAAACAAGCCTTCGATTTCGCGCTTCGAATTCACCTTGATGTTTTCCGAACTGGGGCGGCGGGGCAGCCCTGGCATGGTCATGATTTCGCCACAAATCACCACCACGAATTCGGCACCGGCTGCGAGGCGAATCTCGCGGATGGGCACATCGTGACCACTGGGTGCGCCCAGTAATTGCGGATCGGTAGAAAAGCTGTATTGGGTTTTGGCCATACAGACAGGGAAATGTCCATAACCGGCCTGCTGTAACTGCGCAAACCGATCGCGGACTTTCTTGTCGGCAATAATATCTTCTGCACCGTATATGGTGCGGGCAATGTGCCGTGCTTTATCCCACAAACTCATGTCGTCATCGTAGAGCGTGCGGAACTGGGATTTTTGCTCGGCGATCATGTTGACCACCACTCTGGCCAGTTCACTGGCACCTTCACCACCATTTTCCCAATGTGATGAAATGGTGCAAACCACACCCATGCCCGCACAGAATTCCTTGATGGCGGCGTGCTCGGCCGCTGTGTCCAGCGTGAAGTGATTGATCGCCACCGTTACCGGAACGCCAAACTGGCCAATATTGCGAATATGCCGGCCCAAGTTCTTGCAACCTTTGCGGACAGCGTCGATATCTTCCTTGTTAAGGTCTTCCTTGCGCACACCGCCGTGCATTTTCAAAGCGCGCGTGGTGGCAACCAAAACCACAGCATCCGGATTCAATCCGGCTTTTCTGCATTTGATATCAAAAAACTTTTCGGCACCCAGATCCGCGCCAAAACCGGCTTCGGTAACCACGTAGTCTGCCAATTTCAGGGCGGTCTTAGTGGCCATAACGGAATTGCAGCCGTGGGCAATATTGGCGAAAGGTCCGCCGTGCATGAAAGCCGGGTTGTTTTCCAGGGTTTGTACCAGGTTGGGCTGGAAGGCGTCGAGCAGTAAAGCCGTCATCGCTCCAGCAACGTTGAGTTGCTCTACGGTCACTGGCTCGAGTGTGCGGGTCTGGCCAATCACAATATTGCCAATCCGTTTACGCAGATCGTCAAGGTTTGTGGCCAGGCAAAAGATGGCCATGATTTCCGAAGCCACCGTAATGTCGAAGCCGGACTCTCGCGGAATGCCGTTGCCTGGACCGCCCAGCCCTGTAGTTATTTCGCGCAAGGCGCGGTCATTCATATCCATCACCCGGCGCCAGGTGATGCGCCTTGGATCGATATTCAGCGTGTTGTCCCAGTGGATGTGATTGTCGATCACGGCAGTCAGTAAATTGTGCGCTGCGCCGATGGCGTGGAAGTCACCAGTAAAATGCAGGTTGATGTCGGTCATGGGAACCACCTGGGAGTAACCACCACCGGCAGCACCGCCTTTCATACCAAAACAGGGGCCCAGGCTGGGTTCGCGCAGGCAAATAATGGCCTTCTTGCCAATTTTGTTCAGGCCATCGCCCAGGCCAACCGTCGTGGTGGTTTTACCCTCTCCGGCAGGAGTGGGAGATATGGCAGATACCAGTATCAGTTTGCCATTGGCTCTGGAAGCCAGACTACCGAGAAATTCATAATTGATTTTCGCCTTGTCATGGCCGTAAGGAATCAGGTTTTTCTGAGGAATTCCCAGTTTCGCTGCCACCTCCACTATGGGCAGGGTGGCGGCGGCGCGGGCGATTTCCAGATCTGACAAGGTGTTACTCATAGGGTGATTTCCTGTTCGGCATGTTTCTGAATATTGAACGATTCACGATACGGTTTTTGTTCGTTTTAGGGCGTGGGCTGCGATACGTAATGGATGTGGGCAATTCGCCATTCACCGTCGGTTTTGAACCAGGTATCGCTCTCCTGCGATAGATCACGAGTAATCTGACCGTCCGGCATTCTGGTTTGCACCTCCAGACGATAGGCAGAAACTGCAGCATCGGCAGTGGGGCTGACCTTGACTTCAAGATCAGAGACGATATTTTTCTCAACGCCCCCACCACTTTCTACCAGTTGGTACCAATCTTTTTTGTAGCTTTCTGCGGTTACAAAGTCCTGGTTGAACCACAGCGTTGCATCATTCTGATAAAACCGAAAATAAGCGTTCAGGTCGTTCAGTTCATAGGCCCGATTAAAGGCAATAACCGCATCACGAACTTCCTTATCTGCCTTCACCAGATCTGCCGTCTCGGCTGCCAGGCAAAAATTGCTTGACATAAAAAGGGCAGTGAAAACCAATAGTGACCTGCGAGTATTCTTCATAACATTCTCCGGAATTTTTAAAGGGTGGCTCATCGGTTGGTTTTGTTTTTGAGAGCATACTGTATGTGTGAGTGCGACCATAGCATCACGGCCTGAACAGGACTTTGCATCCACTCAAACTGAGGATTCGAACCAGCCGGGTCGGCTATCAACTGCGCCGTGCAGTATTAAATTGAGAACCGTTGTTTTGCAAGTATCCGCGCCCACCTCACGCGAAATCGAAGCTCTCATCATTCAGATATTGGTGGATGAGTACGGCATCCATGCGCAGCTTTCGCGCCTGCCAGGAGAGAACTTGAACTACCTGGCACCAGGCAGAAAGGACCAAAAAATATATCGTCAAATTGGCTGCTGATGATCAGTCTCAAGCTTTTGTAGAAATGGAGTTTTTGGCACTCCGGCATGCTGCGACCCGACTTCAGGGCTTACATCTCCCACAAATCATAGAAATCAGAAGCCGGAATGTAAAACCATGATTAAGGCTCTCAGATAATTCCATTAAACGTATGAGATTAAAAGAATTTATTCCAGGCTTATTACTCGAATATTGTGATATATCAGATAAAGTCAGTAGTAACCTGGGGACAGCTTTGGCTAGATTTGACCAGGCGATTGTTGGTTTTGACCATCCTGCCGCCCATAGAGCGCATCCTTGGGACCTGACTCCAGCGTCTCAGCATGAACACAAGATAAGCCTTCTGCAAGATGCAGCCAAAGTGCAGTTATTGAGCTGGGCATTTGTGCAATATAAGAATATAAATGCCGGTAATTTAAAGCAGATTAACTGGCAGTTTGTGCATGGCGATACTAATCCGGAAAACATTTTGATCTCCTGAGAATGTGTCTTTGGGCTGTTGGATTTTGGAGGCAGTTGCTATAACCCGAGAATATGTGAGCTGGCTATATGCCTGCCCTACCTGATGATGGATCAGCAGGATCCCGTGGCTGCTGCCATCCCGGTGATCGAAGGCTACCAAAAAATTGCGCCACTCTCCGATCTGGAACTCAATCTGCTCTGGCCGCTTGTTTTGGGCCGCCAGGCTACCACCATCAGCATGGCAACCCACAGACGTCAGATGGATCCGGATCATCCCAACTGGTTTGCCAGTGAGGAACGTGCCCGGACTTTGCTGAAGCAGCTTCGGGACATACCCAAACCCTTCTTGTAGTTTTGTTACCCCGAATGACGTAAGAAATCTTCCCCACTTGGCTTTTAGAGTCGATTGTCCATTGACGCTCCTCCCCACCTGCATGTTTTGATGAATGCCTGATCAATTGCAAGCAAATAACATCCGGCCTCATGGCCAGGGTTCAGGGGGAAGTCATGTCTAGGATTTACCAACAGAATTACGCGCAGAATTACCAACACAGGAGCACTCAATCTGGCATCAGGCAGGCGCTTCGGCTTCTGGGTTTGAATGGCTTCATCGTGCCGGTGATCTTACTGGCATTGTTGCTATCGGCGGCGCCCAGTGATGCGATGGCCGCTGAATCCAAAGTCAGCTTGCCAGGTAAGCCGGAATGGCGGGGTAGCTTGACTCTGCACAGTAAGAACGGCAGTGCAAATCTGAGCTGGAACGCGGGTACAGGCATAGCAGCAGAACTTTTCCGACTTACAGAAACAGTGCATGGCGAAACCCGGCTCTCCTATGTGAGCGGTGAAGCGCTCGATCTGTACCGTGCCAGCCCAGGCGAATACCGGTTCAGCCTGGAAGGCTGCTTGCGGCAGGCCGATCAATTAGCCATTTGTGGCGCCCGATCAAGAGAGTTGAGCGTAAGTATCACTGATGAAATCTATCAACCTTATATTCAGCCCAAACCGGCGGTGTCAGCCCAAACTCCTGTACAAAGCGCCGCCAGAATTGGCCCTGGAGAAATCCGTCCAGGCCGATGGATTAACCCGGAAAAATCCGGAATCGGCTGGAGTATGTACTGGTCCAATCGTCTGGAGTTGTCGCAGAACCCCAGCAATGTCTTTGATTTGCAAGTTACCTGGTATACCTACGAAGCCAAAAAAGTGATTGCTTATTGTGACGGACTGAACGATACATGCCCGCCACTGGTAACAGAATATCTGGATTATCGTCCGGTGGTCGCCAGCATGAATCTGGTGAAACATCAGAGCAACAATACCTATGTCGGCGCGATAACGATTCGTCGCAAAGGTGTCAACCAGAACGTAGGCAGCGCCACGCTTATGATTGGCGAAACCAATACCCAGGCCAGCATTCAATGGGCGGCAAACTTCAAGAAGGAGAGCCTTACGGGGATTGACAACATCATTTTGCTTGCAGGCGGTGACGGCAGCTCTGCCAATGATGCTTCCAGTGTTGCCGGGCTCTATGGTGATAGTAATGGCAGCGCTTTTGTCGCAGCGGATATTGGCTCTATCAGCCAAATACTGGCTGCGGTTTTCTATGACAACAATGCAGATCCAACCTGGATCATGGCGCATAAGTATGTTCCCAATGTTCCACCAGCATTGAATAGTACCGATTTATGCTTTTACTACACACCCGGTGGATATCCGCCCAACCAGGACCAACCGGGTTTACTGAGCCCTTTATATAGCTCCTGTGATCCTGAAAATGCCACCAGCGGCAGCCGCAACGGCCTGCGCGCTTTCAGTGGTGTGGAAACTGGCCAGTTCTGGATCAACTTCACGCTGCCTCCAGGACAAACCAATGACAACGAGGTTGCGGGGGGCAGCCTGAGTCTGGGGAGTTCTGCATCTCCACTTAGCCTCAATAAAGCAACCAACCGCCATCGAATCTGGTTCAGTGGTGCTAATGCTTGTGAAATCAGCAGTTCCAGTCCGGCATGTAGTGCTGCTCTAAGCTGGTATACCGGCAGCGATTATCCTGATGCATCTGTGTGGATTCACAACCAGACCACCGGCCAGCGAAGCTTGCTTGAAAGCAGCGCAGCGGCAGCCATGGAGAATCGGCAGGCCAGCCTGGTTACCGCAGGTAGCTACCGATTTGAACT
Organism: Lysobacterales bacterium; assembly: GCA_031406105.1. Taxonomy (GTDB): domain Bacteria; phylum Pseudomonadota; class Gammaproteobacteria; order Xanthomonadales; family SZUA-36; genus JAWXBM01. The sequence goes on from JANOGQ010000249.1 coordinate 8,509, forward strand.
TTATCAGGGTAACAGCACTTCATCTGTTTTGCTGGCCAGCTCCAATTCATTCACGGTCAGCCAGGCGCTGGCTGCACCTATGGCACCCATTGGGCTGATGGCGAGCTGGACTAACGAAACAACGCAAACTTTCCGCCTGGAGTGGAACCATGGCAACAGTGCAACGGTGAGCTACTACCATTTGACAGAAACTGCTCCCGGCGGCGGCGTTTCTGTGTTAACGATTTCACCAGGTAGCCTGATGAATAAATCATTCACCAAATCTTCGGGCCCATGGGGTGTATACAGTTACCGCGTCAAGGCCTGTAACAGCAATAACCAATGCAGCTCAGATACAACATCTCTGCAGTGGGCTCTCAATGACCCCAACACGGTTCCGCCGGGCTCAGTGCAGCAACCCTGGAAATCAAACGAGTTTGGCAATCTGCAAACCAATCTGGGCTACCAGTACGCATTGGGCTATCACTTTACAGCGGCGGTGGATGGGCAGGTAACCCAGCTCGGCGGCTACTTCAATGGCAGCAAGCAGGTCAAACTGTTTCGCCGATCAAACGGAGCTTTACTGGCTACTGCCAGTGTCAGCAGTTCCAACAACTGGAATTTTGTAAACATCACTCCAGTTGCACTTTCCGCAGGAGAGCAATATACAGTCGCTGCCTATCTGGCTGGCAATGGCGCAAGTGCCAGATCAGCTGTGAACTTTCCCAGGACCTTTGGTGATGTAACCATACTCGCATCGACTTATGCATCCACTGTCAGCAATCCGAATGCAGTTCCAGATCTGGAACAGTCAACTATTGCCATGTATGGCCAGGTCGACATCAGCTTTGCCAGGGGCAGCGTCAGTCCACCACAAACGCCTGTCCAGGTGGTATTCAACGACTCTTTTGAGATCGATGAATGGAATAACCTGTGGACAGAAGACAGCCAGAACGACTGGTTTCGATCAAC
>JANOGQ010000253.1:0-4923 GCA_031406105.1 Lysobacterales bacterium
CAGCTGATGAGATTGGTACCAATACAGATGTGCCACCAAATCTTTGCTTTCTCAGCACTGATCTTGATTTCCTTTTTTACGAAGGTGTTGATCAGATTGAACAGGTGGCTGCAGATTCGTCTGGCGCCTGCGCCTATTTCGATTCGGCAACTGGATTTGAATTGGCACTTGAGGGCCTGACGGGGCCAGAATTAGCTGACTGTCGTTGGGAGCTTCTTGGCTTGGCACTGCGGGATTTCCCCCCAGAGGCATGCCTCCCGGAATAGCAAGCTTTCACGGTTCTCCAAGAGACCCCGGCCCTTTCGCCGGGGTTTTCTCTTTTCAGGTGTGTAAGAGATCTTAGCTACCTTGAGTCTCGTGAAACTCACTTCTGCTGATCCCGCCGCCCTTCTCCCGCTTTATCCCGCAACTTTTCCCAATAGTCCAGCCGCTTGCTGATTTCACGCTCGAACCCACGCTCCGCCGGGTGGTAAAAACGCTGCCGCTCCATCTCGTCCGGGAAATAGTTCTGGCCAGAAAAACCCTCAGCAGTATCGTGGTCATACTGATATCCGCTACCGTAGCCTTGCTGCTTCATCAGGCTGGTAGGCGCATTGAGGATATGCTTGGGTGGAGCCAGTGAGCCGGTCTGTTCAGCAGCACTTCGCGCTGCGCCATAAGCCATGTAAGCCGCATTGGATTTAGGCGCTGTGGCGAGGTAAATCAGCGCCTGGGCCAGGGCCAGCTCACCTTCCGGGCTACCCATGCGTTCATAAGCCTGCCATGCCGCGATACAGGTGGGTAAAGCCTGCGGATCGGCTAAACCAATATCTTCAATGGCCATACGGCTCATGCGCCTGGCAATGTATTCCGGGTGCTCGCCACCGGCCAGCATCCGCGCAAACCAGTACAGGGCGGCATCGGCATCAGAGCCGCGCACGGATTTATGCAGGGCAGAGATCAGGTTGTAGTGCGCATCATCACCCTTGTCATACAGTGGCGCCCGGCGCTGCACAATGCGCAGCAGGGCTTCGGTATCCAGTATTTCATCCTGCGCCAGTATCTGCTCGCACATGGCCAGCACATAGCGGCCGTCTCCATCGGCCATGGCTTTGAGCGTGGAACGAGCCTGCTCATCCGCGGGCAATTTGTGCCCGGCATCCTGTTCGGCGCGTTCGATCAGGGCTTGCAGTGCGGCATCGTCCAGCCGTTTCAGTACATAGACCTGTGCCCGGGACAACAGGGCCGCATTGAGCTCAAAAGAAGGATTTTCGGTGGTAGCACCGATCAGCACGATGGTGCCGTCTTCGACCACGGGTAAAAAGGCATCCTGCTGGGATTTGTTGAAGCGGTGAATCTCGTCCACAAACAGCAAGGTGCCCTGGCCATTGCGCTTGCGGATACGCGCCGATTCAAAGACTTTGCGCAAGTCTTGCACGCCTGAAAAAATAGCCGACAGCTGCTCAAAATGCAGTTCGCTGTGCGCCGACAGTATGCGTGCCAGGGTGGTTTTACCGCATCCGGGCGGCCCCCACAGGATCATGGAAGCCAGCCGGCCGTCATCGGCCATCTTGCGTAGCGGCGCCCCCGCACCCAACAGATGTTCCTGACCCACAATCTCATCCAGCTGGTGTGGCCGCAGGCGATCGGGCAGGGGTTGGCCTTTTGCGGGCGGCCCCTTGGATGGCGGCCTTGGGCTTTCAGAAGCGAACAGATCAGACACTATGTGTTGAATCATGGTATCCGCACTACTTGCGCTTGTCCCTGGCCCTGTTCGGCTTGCTGCCATCATCCCGCGGTGGCAAGCCGGTGTGTTGGGTCAGGATTTTCCTGCCGGTGCGCCGCTGGTGCGCCTCTGTGCTGTTCTTCCTGCGTGAGGCTTTATAGCCTTTGCCGGTCTCAGGCTGATGAGTCGGAATCAGGTGTTGCGGTCCGTCACCAATCAGATCCGTAAGGCCCAGGGTCTTCAGGGCCTTGTGCAGCAGCGCCCAGTTGTTGGGGTCATGGTAGCGCAACAGCGCTTTATGGAGCCTGCGCTGTTCAGGATCTTTCACCCGCAATACTTCCTCTGACTTGTAAGTGACCTTGCGCAGGGGATTTTTGCCGGAATGGTACATGGCGGTGGCGGTTGCCATAGGTGAAGGATAAAAAGCCTGCACCTGGTCGGCCCTGAAATTATTACGCTTCAGCCACAGCGCCAGGTTGATCATGTCTTCATCGGTGGTTCCGGGGTGGGCGGCTATAAAGTAAGGAACCAAATATTGTTCCTTGCCGGCCTCTTTGGAATACTTCTCAAACATTTTCCTGAACTGGTCATAGCTGCCGATGCCCGGCTTCATCATTTTTGACAGCGGGCCGTCTTCAGTATGCTCGGGTGCAATCTTCAACTGGCCGCCCACGTGATGGGTAACCAGTTCCTTCACATATTCAGGGTCTTTCACTGCCAGGTCGTAACGCAGGCCAGAGGCAATCAATACTTTCTTCACGCCTGGCAGCTGACGTGCTTTGCGATAAAGCTGGGTCAGTGAGGAATGATCCGTGTTGAGATTCGGGCAGATACCCGGATACACGCAGCTGGGCTTGCGGCAGGCGGCTTCAATCTCCGGGCTTTTGCAGGCAATGCGATACATGTTCGCAGTAGGCCCACCCAAATCGGAAATCACGCCGGTATAGCCGGGCACTTTATCCCGAATCTGCTCAATCTCATCGAGTATCGATTCCTCAGAGCGATTCTGTATGATCCGGCCTTCATGTTCAGTGATGGAGCAGAACGTGCAACCGCCAAAACAGCCACGCATCACATTCACTGAAAAGCGGATCATCTGGTAAGCAGGGATCTTTGCATCGCCATAGGAAGGATGCGGCACACGCGCGAACGGCATGCCGAATACATAATCCATTTCGGGTGTAGAAAGCGGTATCGGCGGTGCATTCACCCACAAATCCACATCGCCGTGCTTCTGCACCAGCGCTCGGGCATTGCCCGGATTGGTTTCCAGGTGCAATACGCGGTTGGCGTGAGCGTAGAGCACCGGATCATTGCGTACTTTTTCAAATGAGGGCAAGCGGATGACGGTGCAGTCGCGGTCCCGGGCGGGATGTGGCACAAACGGCTTTTCGGCTTCCCCTGAATCCGTATCCGGAACACCATACAGCGCGGCTTCCCGTCGCTGTTTTTCAGCATCGCCCATTTCACGAACATTGATATAGGGGTTCACCACACGATCAATTTTGCCGGGCCGGTCGATTCGGGTGGAGTCGATTTCCCAAAAACCTTCGGGTGTATCTTTGCGTATCAGGGCTGTGCCGCGAACGTCGCTTATGCTCGCAATATTTTCCCCACGGGCAATGCGATGGGCTACTTCGGCCAATGCGCGTTCTGCATTTCCATAAAGCAGCAGGTCTGCGGTGGCGTCCAGCAGTATGGAGCGGCGCACACTGTCCTGCCAGTAATCGTAGTGAGCAATGCGCCGCAAGGAGGCTTCGATTCCTCCCAGTATCACCGGCACGTCTGGCCAGGCTTCCTTGCAGCGCTGGCTGTATACCAGGGAACAACGATCCGGGCGTTTGCCACCCATGCCACCGGGTGTATAGGCGTCATCCGATCGGGGCTTGCGATCCGCCGTGTAGCGATTGATCATCGAATCCATGTTGCCGGCAGCCACGCCGAAAAATAGCTTGGGCTTGCCCAAAGCCTTGAATGCATCGGCTGACTGCCAGGGGGGCTGGGCAATAATGCCTACCCGGAAACCCTGGGATTCCAGCAGCCGTCCAACTATAGCCATACCAAACGAAGGATGATCCACATAGGCGTCACCGGTGACGATGATGATGTCGCAGGAATCCCAGCCCAGGGTATCCATCTCTGCCTGGCTCATGGGCAAAAAAGGCGCTGCACCAAAGCACTCCGCCCAGTATTTGGGATAGTCGAAGAGAGCGGTGGGCTGGGCTAGTTGGATGCTGGTGGCCATAAGGTGGTCTGGTGACCAGTTTTCATGCGATCAATGTTTGCCCATCATAACAGGGAAGCTGAAGTCCCATTTATAGTTGGTAGCAACATCTTTTGATTTAGAATCTGATCGTCATGCGCGGAGTTGGTGAGAACTACTCACATCCGACGCAAAATTCACAGGAGAATTAAGTGCGCAGCATCCAATCCAGAATGTTTTCTTGTTATTTCCTGATGTTTGGCCTGATGTTTGGCCTGATGTTTGGCCCGATGCTCGGTATTGGTATTGGCAATGTGAGCGCCGATTCGGGTGTTGATGCGCAGGCCGAAGTGCAAACCGAAGCCGCCAGCAATAGCGAAACTGAACTGGCTGAATTTCGGGCGCGTGTTGCACTTGAGCAAGCCAATAAAGACATCATCCATCGCTGGCTCAATGAACTTTGGGATCAGGGTAACTTTGATGTCGCAGCAGAACTACTGACTGAGGACTTCCAGCGCCACAGTGAAAGTGAGGGCTACGCAGCACAGGGCCCTGAGGCTTATGCGGCCATCGTTAAATCCTGCCACGATGGCTTTCCTGATACCCGCATCACCCTGGTCGACATGATTGCCGAAAACGACAAGGTGTTTGTCCGCTGGCACTGGACCGGCACTCACACTGCAGAATTCCGCGGTATTCCTGCCACCGGTAAGGAAATCAGTGTGTATGGTGAGGACCTGATCCACTTTCGCGACGGCAAAATCAGTGCCATCTGGCCTTTGTTCGATCCACTTCGGCTGATGCTGCAGATTGGGGCTATTGAACAGATTTCCCCTCCATAAACTCTCCCTGATGCGCGGTGTAGGAGATCAGCCCAGTGATGGGGTTTTGAGATGGTTGTCTTCATTTTCTCGTCTTTCACTTTCTTGGGAAGCTCTGATTAATTCATCTTTGAATTATCAGAGCACGCAAAACAAAAAATGTCATTTTTGTTTTGTTTCATTTTCAATGATTT
>JANOGQ010000277.1:0-2135 GCA_031406105.1 Lysobacterales bacterium
GCCCATTGAGGGGTATCGAATCCGAAAACCTTGATCGCGGCAACCGGCATCAGCGCGCGGCCGTAGCCGTCGGTCATGCCGTCCAGGAACATGATGATGATCACCATCACGCTGGCGCGTGCCCACAGCACGTGGTTGATGTCGGTGAAAACTTTCAGGAAGGACGGTGGCGGTTCATTGTCGGGTGAGGCTACGCCAGCAGTCCATGGCAGCAGGCGTTCTCCCTCGCGCTCCCGGACGAGCAGAAGGAAGACGAAGATCACGGCCGCGCCAAGGCCGCAAACAATGCCGGTGACCTGCGTGCCAAACACCACCAGCAAGGTGCCGGTGATGGCCGATGTCACCGCCCAACCCACCGCCTTGCCGAAGCTCATGAAGGCATTCAGCCGGCCCTCCTGCTCCAGCGGCACGAGGTCAATGGACATCCCATCGACCGCCACGTCCTGCGTGGCGGTGAATGCGTTGATGGTGAAACCGATCGCGCACAGCAGGCCAAACTGGGCGATCGGGTCTTCAACGAGGCCGAGTGCCATCAGGCTGACGACCATGCCCAGCTGTGCACTCAGCACCCACGGGCGGCGTTTGCCCATCGGCAGGAACTCGAAGTGGTCCATGAGCGGACCCGTGAGCAGCTTGAACGCCCACGGCAGCATGACGATGGAAAGGAAACCGGCCGCCTGGGCGGCGCTCGCGCCTCGCGTAATCAACCAGGCGGGAATCGCGATATGCAGCAAGCCCATCGGAATGCCTTGCGCGAAGTAGGCCACGGCCCCGGTTGTGTAGCGCAAGCGTGGGCTGTTTGAAAGATGCCAGGAAAGTTGAAGCATGCGCCCTCCGTTCTTGTTGTTCTGGCGCAGCCGCCCCGCCTGCGCCTTGCGCGTGTTGTAGCGCATCTGCAGGCGGATTGCCACTCCTGGTGGTAGCAAACGCAAGCTCGCTTCGAGGCCAGAATATTTTGCGCTGCAACAAGGCTTGCGCCAGAGTTTGGGCGTGTTCGGCCTTAGGGCAACTCTGATTTATTCAGAGTTGCCGCGGTACAAGGATGTACTGCCATTTTCGATGATTGTAAATCATTGAAAATGAAGCAGATCAAAAATCACATTTTTTGTTTTGCGTGCTCTGATGTTTCAGGAACGAATTAATCAGAGCTACCTTAGATGATACGCGTTAGTACGCAGATGCTAATCCTCTTCCTCCAGCAACGCTACCGGGACCCCAGGCCCTACCAGGCTTTCGTTCCAGCGCTCGCGCCAATGGCCGATTTGCTATAAGGTCATAGTGTCATGATGTTCATTGCAGCCATTTGGCTAGGTACCCTGATTTGGGCGCTCCTGTCCGGGCGCGCATATGTTTTTCGTTTTGTCTCGCGCACAAACGAGCCCATTCGCTATTGGCTGGCGGTTGGCGTCTACTTCATCATGATCGTTGTTTTTACTTCGCTGGGGCCGGTCAGGTAGCCCACGCCATGTTTCGCCGGATCGCCGCCATTCCCACCAGCAGGTACCTGTGGCTGGCCTATTCGCTTGCGATTCTATCGGTCGTGTTGAGCCAACTTGGAAAGCTAATCCCTTAGGGTGCCAGCCTGGCGACCAACGTCATTGAGTGGGTCGTTATGGGTATATTCTTGCTGTCCTATCTCATCTCGTGGGTATTGCTGGTCGTGGGGCTACTGCGGCCTTACAGGACGTTTACGCGTCCAGGGGATAAGAGTCGTCGTGTTTCCAACTTTCTCAGTTCTCTGGCAGCTCTGGTAATGCTGCATCTGTTTCTGGCATGTCAGATCGGAACTGCAGGATGCTCTGCATCTAAGCCCCAATCACATTGAAGCAGTGGATGCCGAGCGGAAATTCCAGAGATCGTCAGAGAAGGGAAAGTCAGAACACCCAGCGCTTCTGGAGAGAAAGTCAGGACACCAGAACGCGGACAGAAAGTCAGCGGAAAACCAGTGGGGAATGCCAGGACAGCCAATGCTTCCGGCGCTGCGAACCGTCAGCATTACGCGAGAGAATCACGTTCTCGAGCTGCAACATGCCGTGCGCGATCTGGCGATCGTGCAGCGACTCCAAAGCACGCAGAATGCCGGCCAGAATCGGCCGCGCTTCGTTGATGTGCATGGGGCCTGTACGGGCCACGCG
>JANOGQ010000294.1:0-6379 GCA_031406105.1 Lysobacterales bacterium
GTTGAGCGCATACTCAGCATGGTGGATTCGGTATTGTTGCTGGTGGATGCTGTGGATGGGCCCATGCCACAAACACGCTTCGTAACCCAGAAATCCTTTGAGATGGGCTTCAAGCCGATTGTGGTTATCAACAAAATCGATCGCGATGGTGCAAGACCACAGTGGGTGCTGGATCAGACTTTTGACCTGTTTGACAAGCTGGGAGCCAGCGATGAACAACTGGATTTTCCAGTAGTGTACGCATCCGCTCTGAAAGGTTATTCCAGCCTGGAAGACTCGGCAAGGGATGGAGATATGCGCCCGCTGTTCGAGTCCATCATCAAGAATGTTGCACACCCCGATGTGGACGCCGAAGGTCCCTTCCAGATGCGAGTTTCATCGCTGGATTACAGCTCCTATGTCGGTGTTATAGGAATAGGAAGAATTCAGCGCGGCAGAATCAAGACCAACCAGTCCATTTGTGTCGTTAACCGGAAGGGTGAAAAGCGCAATGCCCGAGTGCTTCAGGTATTGGGATTTCATGGGCTTGAGCGCACGGAAGTCAAATCAGCGTCTGCCGGGGACATTATCGCTGTAACAGGAATTGAAGACCTGGGGATATCCGACACATTATGCGATCGCGAAACACCCGAAGCTCTGCCAGTGCTCACTGTTGATGAACCCACTATCAGCATGACTTTTCGCGTCAACAACTCACCCTTCGCCGGCCGCGAAGGCAAGTACCTGACCAGTCGGCAATTGCGCGAACGTCTGTTACGCGAAGCCAGCCATAACGTATCCCTGCGGGTTGAAGAAACCGACGATGCAGAACGTTTCAAGGTATCGGGCCGTGGCGAATTACACCTTTCAATCCTGATCGAGACTATGCGTAGGGAAGGATATGAGCTGGCCATTTCGCGTCCCGAAGTGATCCTGCACGACGTGGGTGATCACAAGGAAGAGCCCTACGAGCAGCTGGTGGCTGACCTGGAATCCAGCTATCAAGGCGCTGTGATGGAACGCCTGGGTGACCGTCGGGCCGAACTGCAGAACATGCAATTGGATGGTAGAGGTCGTGTCCGCCTTGAGTACATTATCCCTGCCCGCGGGCTAATTGGCTTCCAGAATGAATTTCGCACACTGACTGCAGGAACCGGCCTGATGTTTCACATATTCAGCCACTATGCTGCCTACCAACCGGGCGTGATCTCACCACGCATTAACGGTGTGCTGATTTCAAATGGAACGGGCAAAGTCGTTCCTTACGGACTGGTGAACCTGCAGGAACGCGGCCGATTGGTGGTTGAGCCTGGAGTTGATGTCTATGAAGGGCAGATAGTGGGGATACACAGCCGCGCCAATGACCTGACCGTTAACCCACTTAAAACCAAGCAGCTGACCAACATTCGCACCGTACTCAAAGATGAAAACGTACAACTCAATGGCGCTTTGAGAATGACCCTGGAACAGGCACTTGAGTTTATTGAAGATGATGAGTTGGTGGAAGTGACGCCGGAATCCATTCGTTTACGCAAAATTCACTTGTTGGAGCATGAACGCAAACGTGCAGATCGGGTACGCAACGAAGCCTGACAAGTCTGTTCAAGCCCTGGTTGCTGCACGCCGGCACGCCATCATCAGTTTTTTTGGAAATTCAGTTTCAAGCCCAGCCATTTCTCCATGCGTTCTTTCTCACGCTTGCTGATGTCTGGCTTAATGGCAATTAAGTACTTATCAGGGATGGCATGTTGCGTCTGGGCTGTCAGAGTCAGCATGCGACCATTACGCACCAGTAAAAGGTCGGCATTTTCGCCGGGCTGCATTCGTAGCATACGGTCCAGGATATTCATTCTGCTCACCCTCTGGCCATTGACCGCAATAAGCTCATCTCCGGGAAGAACTCCAGCCAGAGAACCACTGCCACCGCGCACCACTGTCTCGACAATCAGCAATGGTTCCTGAATGGACCACACCAGGCCGAAGTCCGTCGGTACGGGGCTTCCTGATGCTTCGGCAACCTGGCGCGATGGAGTTCTTTCCAGGCGCAAGCCATAAAAATCCAGCGCTGCATCGATGTCAGGGTCAGCCACCGTAGTGAGTAAATTTTCAATCTCTTGCGCGACCTGCTCACCTGCTCGCTGCTCCACCAGAGCTTCAAATGCACGCGGGGGATATCCCTTTGAGCTATGTCCATCGGGACCATACAAACGGTACATTTCCCGCATGATGTCATCCAGGGAGTATTCCTGATTGCTGGCCTTGCGAATTGCGGTATCGGCCACCAGGCCAATCAAGGAACCTTTTCTATAATAACTGATGTCACTGTTGATGCTGTTGGCATCCGGCTTGTAGTGTTTGATCCAGGCATCAAAGGACGCCTCCTCCGCAGTACGAACTTTTCTTCCTGGAGATAACTCATATTGCAGAATTTCATCCGCCAGCAAAACCATGAACTCTTCAACGCTCAACACTCCTGACCGGAATAACAGAAGATTGTCATAGTAGCTGCTCAAGCCTTCAGCCAGCCACAGTTCACGGGTGTAAGTTTCGCTGTCGTACTGGTATTCACTCAGTGCTTGTGGTCGTAAGCGACGTACATTCCAGACATGGAAAAACTCATGTGCCACCAGTGAAAGCCAGCGGACGTAATCTTCGCGATTACGCATCTGCCAAGGTGAGCTCATAACCACCGTGCTGTAGTCATGCTCCAGCCCACCACTGAGGTTGGCAATGATATTCATGAACAGATATTCGCGCTGCAGCGGATTGATTTTCCAGAAATCCTGCACCGATTTGACGATACGCGAAATGTCCCCGGCAGCTCTTTCGCCATCCCAGAGCGATGTTTCTCCCTGGTTAATCAATGCATAGAGTTGGCCATCAACCTCGAAGGGGTAGCGAGTGGTGTTGCCCAGTAGTATTGGGCTATCAACAAGTTCATCGAAATTTTCTGCCAGGAAGGCTCCATCGGCACCAAAATTTGGCAACGCAACATGGCGATTTTGCCAGGTCTCTGGCAAAACTACCTGCAGCCTTTGCGGTAAATTCCGTGTAGATTCGTTATAAAGAAAAAGGCCAGCACCATTGAGCAAGGCGAAGTCACTTTCTACCCACGATGTATTAGCCGCCAGTTGACCAGCCCAAACCCTGTACTGAACCTCAATCCAATCCTCACCCACGGTTTCAATTCGCCATCGATGTTTCTCGATTTTGCTGACAGATAATGGATTGCCTGCCCGTCCATGAACCTGCAAATCCTCGACCTGAGCTGCAAAATCACGAATCAGGTAAGAGCCAGGTGTCCAGTTGGGCATGGCAAGATCAATAGCCTCCTGCTGAACTTCAAAACTCAGCCGGACGCTTACATATTGGTTGGCTCGGTGCTCAAAACTCAGCTGATGTTCTACGAATTCCTGTTGTGCTTGCAGGCTGGCACTCGCCAGTAAAGACAGCAAGGTAATACGAAATCGTTTCAGCATTAATTGTCCTGAGCGATTTCAGGAAGTGGTTCTGAGACCTTTAATGCGGCACTGCGAAGGTGCGCTTCCTCAATCTGACCGGCGTTGAGCAAGCCATTCAGTTCGGTAATCAGTTCGCTGCTGCCCTCATGTCCATTTCCTGATGCCAACAATAGCCAGGCATAGGCCATTATTGCGTCTCGCTCTACGCCATGACCTTGCAGATGCAGAACCGCTAAATTGTATTGTGCACGGGGATGGCCCTGCATGGCTGCTTCCCTATACCAACGAGCCGCAAGTCGTTCGCTGCGGGCCAGGCCTGCTATTTCAGGGTCAATTCCGGATTTGTAGTAAAGATAGGCAAGATCGTATTGAGCTTGGGGGTCACCCTGTTGGGCTGCCTTACGCAGTTTGCTATAGGGCTGCAGATAAACGGTATGAGAAAAATCCTGCGTAACGGATTCTGCTGCCCATGAGACTGCGGGGAAAAGCATGATGAGCAACATAAATAGCAGGTATCTGAACAGTATCACTCTTTGCACACCCTCTATACTGGCACTGATCTACGAAATCTTTCATAGATTATACAAAGCCTCCCGATCTATTGAAAGCCTGTGTTTTGCCCAGCACATTGTCCATCAGGACTTGCGCTTGGAGCTTCTTACAATGAGCATGGCCAGCTCCAGCGATTGCTCATAATTCAGCCTGGGATCGACAGTGGACTTGTAGTCACGTTTCAGATCTTCATCCGATAAATCCCGCGCGCCGCCGGTACATTCTGTGACATTTTCACCCGTCAGCTCCAAATGAACTCCGCCCAGTCTGGAGTGGCAATCACGATGGATATCAAAGGCCATCTCAACTTCGTGCATGATCTTGCGAAATCTTCGGGTTTTAATCCCGGAAGCCGTGGATTCGGTATTGCCGTGCATGGGATCGCAAATCCACAACACCGGGCTGCCGGTATCCTGGACGGCTTTGATCAGAGGAGGCAATTGCTCCTCGATGAGGTTCTCACCCATGCGATGAATCAGCACGATACGGCCTGCTTCGCGCTCCGGATTCAAGGTTTCCAGCAAACCTGAAAGCCATTCCTGGGTCATGCCAGGCCCCACTTTGATACCCAAAGGATTTCGGATACCCCGGAAATACTCAACATGCGCGCCATCCAGGGCCGCCGTGCGCATGCCTATCCACGGGAAATGTGTAGACAGATTGAACCATCCCCAGTGCCTGGGTACCTGGCGTGTCAAAGCCTCTTCATAGTGCAAATGCAGCGCTTCGTGCGAAGTAAAGAAATCGACCCGCCGTAAACTGCCCGCAGACTGGCCACTGATGGTCTCCAGAAATTTCAGAGAATTACCGATGCTTTCGGACAAACGGTGAAACTCTTCAGCAAGCGGCGAATGCTGTACCCAATTCAGATCCCAATATTCCAGATGGTGCAGGTCCGCAAAACCTCCATCGACCAGAGCCCTTACAAAATTCATGGTTAATGCTGAACTGGAATGAGCCTGCAATAGCCGTTTGGGATCCGGCTGCCTCGCTTCTGGCGTGAACTCTATGGAATTTACCAGATCGCCCCTATAGGTAGGAAGGGTAAGCCCATCTCGGGTTTCTTCATCGGAAGAGCGCGGCTTGGCATATTGACCAGCAAAGCGCCCCACCCTCAATACCGGCATCTGCAAACCGTGCACCAGTACCAGACTCATTTGCAGCAGAACTTTAAGTCGGTTAGTAATCAGAGGTGAAGTGCACTCATCGAAATTCTCCGCACAATCACCACCCTGCAACATAAAACTGCGCCCCGCCTGAGCATCAGCAATTTGTTCCTTCAGATTGAGAATCTCCCCGGAAGTGACCAGCGGAGGTAACTGGCTTAACTGGCCCAGCACCCGAGCCAGATCATCAGCGTCTGGATAAGTTGCCTGCTGCAGGGCCTTATAGTTTTGCCAGGAGCCCGGCGCCCAATTACGGGTATCCATCACTTTTTGCACCGGGGGTCTTACGCTCTCCATCAAATTGCTCCAGAATCTTTGCTTACTGGCCGTGTTTCTGATGCTTAGCCAGCATCGCTAACAAGCTAGCCAAGGCCAGACCAATGTACCAGACCAAGGTCCAGACGGGCATACTCAGGCCCAGAAAAGTCCAGTCTATTTGAGCACACTCGCCAGAACCATAAAAAACCTGATTCAACACATCAGCAAAAGGCATGGTTTCCAGCATGTAATTCAGGCCCATACCACAATCCGGAACCTGATCAGGCGGCAGATTCTGCAGCCACACATGTCGACCGGCAATAGCAGATCCTGCGGCACAGCCGATCAACACCAAAAAGGTGTAAATCAAGCGGCCAGTTCGTGCCGGGTTGTGTAAAGCGGCCAGCAGAGCAAAAAAACCTATCCACAAAAATGCGATTCGTTGGAAAACGCACAAGGGGCAAGGATCGAGGAACATGGCGTGCTGAACATACAAGGCATAAGCCAACAGCGCTGCACAGCTGAGGGCTACCAGCAAAAACCAAACTCTGGCCTGGAAGATACTTGTCATCTAGCTATCCTTTGGGATTTAAAAACACGATCGCAACTCATTCAGAACTTCAGGCCTGATGTGGCATCCGCGCTGATAAAGAGACCCGACCACTGACCAGCGGTTCATTTATACTCAAGGAAGCTCTGATTAATTCGTACCTGCAACATCAGAGCACGCAAAACAAAAAATGTGATTTTTGTTCTGCTTCATTTTCAATGATTTACAATCATCGAAAATGACGATACATCCTTGTACCGCGGCAACTCTGCATAAATCAGAGTCGCCTTAACACTACTTATTGCTTGATCTCCGCAAACCTCGCTGCACACGTAAAATCAAGCCTTTGCAACTGAAATGATGGATGCTGCTGTGCGACAAATCAAGGCCAGTCACGGAACAAAGCTCAGCTG
>JANOGQ010000302.1:0-2015 GCA_031406105.1 Lysobacterales bacterium
CGATGGCGACCAACCCCCCGAGCAACATTATTTTTGGTTCCATCGACAGAGTCTACTCCGCAAGCCTTAGTCAAACAATTCAGCGTTTGGGGTTGGTGAGGAACAAAGATGAGAGGCCTGCCGGCCTGCCATATGCTTGCGTGACAAAAATGACACACCCATAAAGTTTTGTCAGAAAGGTGCTTAATGCTCCCTATACTTTGCCACCAACAACTCAAGTCAGCCATAGACAGATCTTTCAACAAGTCCAGGAAAATGTCTGCGACACCATTGCTGCAGGCAGCGCTTTTCCTGACCGCTTTGTTCAGATTTGCACTGGCTAACAATCGTTATTTCCAACTGGAAATCGGCGGGACTACACTCAGGGTAGTCAAGCACAAATGCCTGTCGGGATTACCCGGGTTTGCAAATTCTCCCGCGTGACTTTCAGGCACTGCCCACTGCTAGACATGGGAGCTATTCTGTTTGAAATTTTCAAATCGCTTGGTCATCAACCTGAGAATCAAGGGACAGTTTACTTAATTGGTTTTTAGGTGCTGGAGGCAGTTCAAACTGTAGAAATTAAATAAGCTGTCCCCTGATTCTCGTATACTCGACAGATGGGCGATCAAGAGAGTAACAACCCGGATCCACGGCAGCCTGGCACGGCCCGGTTGTGGACTTTTCTGAATAGCAACTTTGGATTATTCGTCTTGTCTTCGATTGTCGTGAGCTTCATGGGGTGGGCTTACACAGAGTTCAGTCAGTCGATCCAACAACGTAAACTCACTATGGAGAGCGTCACGAAGCTCACCACAGAAGTGTCATACCGCATTCAGATGATCGAAAGTTATTTTAAGTCCGAGTGCATGGTCCAGGAAAATCTGGACCAGCAGACCTTTGTAGATATCCGGGAGATTTACCGGGCGGCGCCGGAGTACCAATCGATTTTTCCCGAGAACAGGGAAAAGGATTTACACATGCTCCTGTGGGAACTGGCGGCGCTGCAGGACGACGAAAAGCAGCCGGGTTTCCAGAATTCCTTCAATTCCATGCTTGGTTTTAACGCCGATTTGAATAAGCACTTGAATCCCGTCATCAATTCTTACGCCGTGCCAATGGCCCCGGAAGATGACAAAGAAGCGTTGCAGAAAGACGTCAACGCGCTAATGAAAGCCTTTGCTGAGGCGATCGCCCCAATCAAGGACGAACTTCCGCTGCGCCGCGATCCGGAAAAAGCAAAGACACCCACAAATGCCACTAAGTTAAGCCTCACACCAATGCCTATGATGAAGCCATCACCGCGCCCATGCCCGAATCCGTGCACCGCGCCGTGGCCATCCAGATGATCATCAACAAAAAGCTGGGCCTGAACTACTGCGAGAACCCCTGGCAGGGCAGTTTCATCGTCGATGAGCTGACCGACATCTTGGAAGAGGCCGTTGAATCCAAACCGGGTTTTGACTGACCGCTGCAAACAGCTGCTGGCGGCTGGGATTTCTACCCCCGGACTTCGGAATTGTCGCGACATCGATGGGTGATAGAGATAGATTGCAGCCTCCAACTGGCAAAAAGGGCGACAATTCGCTGAAAGTCAGGCCATATATTGAAAAAAAATGCGTTCCGATACATTCGTGGTTCTGGCAACAAGTGCTTAATGCTGCCTATATTCCCAGGAGCGGCATTTCCTTTTGGCCGGGATTCGCAAGTCAACGGCCATGCCCGTGGGAGCCACGGACCGTGCTACAGAATTGGTTGGCTGTTTGTTGGCGGGGCGTAAAAGACTTGTTACAGTCAACTTCTCGCCACAGGCGGCTTGGTATCGCTGGCTGATTCTATCAAGGAACAACTTGGTTTCTGCAACCGCACTCATTCGCGTCGAGTCCGTCAAGGGTAGAGTTTACGCGGTATTCAAAGGTGGGCATCGCGTCCCGGTCAGCCGAAGTTTCGAACGCGAAGTGAGGCGTGTAGTCGACACCAGAATCCCGAACGAGTAGAACCTCTGATTAGGCTGCTAGTACTGTGTTTCAGGCAAG
>JANOGQ010000305.1:0-12177 GCA_031406105.1 Lysobacterales bacterium
TTCAACATCACACGGCTGCGGAAAGCGCCCTCAACGAACAGGGCGTGTTAAGCAGTAAACCCTTGCTGGCTTCCGAACAGGTTCCCAGCGTATTGACCATTGATTTTGCGACTTACACGTTTCCCGATACCAGCAAGCTGATGGATGCACCGCCATTGACTTTTGGTGATCTGATAACTCCTTTGTTCGTGTTACACGGCGATCACTGGCTCATACCCCCCACCCATGGTTTGCTTTTGTCCAGCGAGCCGCTGATGGCTACGGCCTGGCAACAATCAGCAAGGCAGGCTGAAGCTCTGTTTGCCAGCCGCCTGGCCATGCAGCCAGCAGACCATCAACGGCCGCTGGATTTCATTACATTCCTGTCACAGGGTGAACCGGCCAGCCAGGATTTACCGCTTAAGGCAACGGGACCAGCACGTCAGGAAGTGGCAGCAGTGGAACGATATCCGCTGGAAAAAATCCACATGCAGAGCGAATTGATCGCCAACCTGGAAAATGATTTTTCCCTGGATCCCTTCGCAGAAGACTTTGTCAAAGGCGCCGCCAGCAGAGTGGTACAGGCCCTGAACACCCTGGACCATGACCGGGCTACATTTTTCAGCCGACAGACAGCGCTGGCCAGGTTTGACCCGGAACTGGCTAAAGCCTTCCTGATGCGTTCCGCCGATGAATCGGTGCAGGCCCGTGTGCAATTGGCAGAGTCCTTGCTGAGCGCCGAGCGAAAATTCCTTGCACGACAATCCAAGGCCGTTTACGACGGTACCTACTCCGGCACTTATGGCGAAGAAATGCGTCGTATGATTGTTGCGGAATACCGCATGCTGGAGGACCGGCGGCAATTGGCCCGGGCGCAGAATATCAGCACCGCACTGGCGATAGTGGCCATGGCTGGGGCAGTTTATGCCGGCAGCCAGGCAGGGGACGCTGGCGATTGGGGCTCCTACAACAACTGGAGTTTTCTGACAGACGCCCTGGCCTTATCGTCAATCTGGGCAGTAAACGTCGCCATGAACAAAAATGCGGAATCCAAAACCGTGGGTGAAAATTTCCTGATGCAGATGGCCCCAGCCCTGAACCAACAGAGTTCAGTGCAGGTCGAACTGCTGGAATCGAATGAAGAGATCACTGCACGGAATTTTGACGAATTCAGGAGCCAGACCATGGCCCTCTATCAGAACTTTGCCCGATCCATGAGTGTGAATATTTCCAGCCAATGTGAGTTCCGGCATCCGGAAGGTTCTCAACCCGGTAGCTGGTACGGGGCATGTGAAGCCGGTGCGGCTGAGGGCCTGGGTTATGGCCTGATCCGTACTGGTGAAGGCAGCGAGATCGAGTACCTGGGCAGTGCCCATATTGGCCTGGCACAAGGTCTGGGTGCCATGATTGTCCGTTCACCGGCCCGGATTGGCGCGATCTACTATGAGGGACAGTTCGCACAGGGTATTCCTCACGGTATTGTGCGGCTGGAGCAGCCTGGACGAAAAACCGAAACCCGCAAGTTTAATCTCGGCAAGGATGCAGGCCCTGCAGATGATCAGCAACTGTCACCGATCAGCTTCCACTTGACCAGATGAACAGCACAGCATCAAAAACTATTTTTGGTTCAGCATTGCTCAGCAAAATGCGCCAGATTGTTGGCCAAAATCCAGCGAACAAACTGCATGGCAGACCTGTCAGCGTGCACTTTTTGCTGGGTGCTTGCCTACTGTGCCTGGCTTTAACTGCGCTGGGAAGCAATGGTCCTTTGAACAGCATTGCGAACTTGCCGCCAGGTGAGCAGTACCGCCAGCTCAGCCTGCTGTTGCTACTGTCGGAAGGGGCTGATGCCGAATTACTGGAGTCTCTGTCAGATGATATTGCACCTGCCCTGGATGTCATGTCGGGCCAGGCAGAGGCCTTGCAGCAGTATCCAACTCCCCTGGCGCGAATTGCTGATCCTGATTCCATGTTGCAGGGTGCCGGGCAGATGATGTGTTTTGCCCGCGAAAATCGCACGGTCATCGAACAGGAATTGGCCCGTATAGAACAAATCTGGCCAATTCTGGTCAGCATGATTGACATGAATTCAGTGCGTGAAGACGCCATCATCATCCGCAGCGCCGTGGCAGACAGCCTGCAGTACCAGCAAGGGCTGGGCCTTGACGAGTCTCCTCAGTCAGCAAGCAGCTTGCTGGCTTACCGCGATGAAACCCTGCATCAACGCAACCAGATGGAGTTCCTGTTGTTCCAGAACGATCTGGATGCAATTACCGACGAAGCCATGGACGACCTCAGTTACAAGCTCGACGCATACCAGCGCATGACCGATGAAGAAATGGATCCGGAACTGATGCGTGAACGTATTGATGCGGCTGACAGCATGAACGAGGAAACCCGACAGAGATTCCGCGAGCAGGCCTATATCCGCGCCAGTACTTTATATCTGATGCTGATTCCGGCTATGGTGTCGGTAGCTACTAATTAGCAATGCTCTGAATAATTCAGAACCACCCAGGTAGACTGTCGGACCATGCTCTAAAAATCCGCAGTTCCCTGCTGTGTTTCCCCAAAGATATTATTGCGGCTTTTTAGTCGCCGGTGGAGATGCGTTCTCCAGCCCTTTCAAATTGTCCAGTTCAGGAATGGCGATCGTGCCAGGCGCAGGTGAGGCAGAAGACTGGTCCGATTCATTCCTCAGCACCATGGACTGGGTATTGCTGGCTGCCTCAGGTTCATCTGAGGACTGGCTGGCCGATTTTTCTTCGGCTTGTTCTTCGGCCCGCTCTTTGGCCTGTTCTGCGGCTTGCTGAGTCTCAGAATTCGCTTCGCCCGGTTTTTGAGATGCAGCCTTCTGCTGTTCGGCTTTTTGCGCGGCAGCTTGCTGATTTTCAGCCGCCTTGCGCTTTTTGCCCTCTTCCAAAGCTAACAGCTCGGCTATTGTCAGACTGCCCGGCGGGGGAGGTGGATTGCTGGATTGTTCTTTTTCATTGCTGCTGGATTCGGTCGGGCTGCCTTCAGCCTCAGCCATCTGCGCTTGTGCCTCGTCTGCTGACTCTTCGCTACCCTCTTGTGCTGCCTCAGTGGCAGTGCTGGCAGAGCCGGCTTGTTGCTGAGAACCGCTTTGCGAGTCGGGTTTACCCGAAGCTGGATTTCCTGCTTGGGCCTCGGCCATGCTTCCTGCCTGGCCTTCGACCTCTCCGCCTGCCTGTCCGCCAACCTGTCCGCCAACCCGACCACCTGCCTGGCCGCCAACCTGACCACCAACCTGACCACTGGCCTGACCACTGGCCTGACCACTGGCCTGTCCACCAGCCTGGCCCATCAGGTATTCCAGGGCACTTTGTGAAACTCCAGCACCTCCAGCGGTGCTGCTGGTGGCGTCGGCTTCAGGCCGCCCATCCTTGCTCTGGGTGCCCGGAGTACCTGACTTTGATCCTTCGCCACCCGTGGCGCCAGCCTGACCACTGACCGAGCTGCTGCCAGTGCCCGCAGAGGATCCGCTGCTGCGACCGCCGCCTTCCAGCGCAGCCGCTTCGCGTTTATGGTATTCCTGGATAAGCTCACCCCAGGCCTGCTCTTCCTGCTTGCGCAATTTCGGGTCTTTTTGCGCAGCAGCACTGGGGTTGTAGGGGTAATTGGCATTGGCATCTTCCGGCTGCCATTCACCCTGCTCGATGATGACATTCCGCAGCTCATCGCGCAGATGTTTGCGTGATTCATAAGGCAGGGCATCCATACCTTCCGGCGCTTTCAGCGGGCCGGCGGAGGGGTCCAATATGACATCGGCACGTTCGCCAGCTTCTTCCAGCTCCATGCGACGACGGTAGGCTTCTTCACTTTCCTCTACATTTTCGCTGGAATCCTCACTCACTTCCTCCGCATCGTCCTGCGACCAGCTGCTCAGTGGGATCACCACTAGGGCCAGCAACAGCCAGCCACGGATGATAGCCGCCTTGGATCTGAGGGCTTTGCTGGACTTGCGGTTCATAACCAAACTCCTTGCGAATCATTGCCAGATCTTGGACTCAGGATGATGGCGGTAATTCCCGCAGCACCCGAAAACCGGTGAAATCGTTGCGATCACCAGTCTTGAGGTTGAAGCGCGCGGTTAAACGCGACTCGCGGGCACCGCTGAACCAGGAGCCGCCCCGGGTCGTGCGGGAATTACATAATCCGCGATTATTGGCACTGCCATCGACAGGTGAATCCACATAAGACAGGCTCATACAATCCAAAGTCCATTCAGCCACGTTGCCCAAATAATCGTATAGTCCAAAAGCATTGGGCAGGAAACTGCCAACCGGTGCTGTTTCCACTGGAAATAGATCGGCGCAAGCGGCATGTGCCCAGCGGAAACCGGTTTCAGTGCCGGCAATATTGGCCAGGCTGCAGACTCCCGCCGGGTTGTCATCCGGCCACTCTGCGCTTTCGCCTGCACGGGCAGCGAATTCCCACTCGCTTTCACTGGGCAAGCGATAACGTTCCCCTGTGGTTTTACTTAACCATTCGACATAGGCCTGGGCATCGTTCCAGCTCACCATGATGACCGGCCTTGAGCCACGGCCCCAGCCATTGTCTTCGGTAGCGCTGCAAGCCCCGCCAGCAACACAGGCGTCCCATTGAGCCAGAGTGACTTCATGGATGCCAATGGCAAAGTCTTGAGCCAGCACCACTTTACGTTGGGGTTTTTCGTTCGCCAGGGCAGTAGATGAAGTTTCCTCAGCACCTTGCCAGAAGGTACCCGCTTCCAATACCACCAGGTCGGGGCAATGGTCACAATCGCGAAATCGTTTGCCCGGCCTCAGGGTCAGGTCGTCAATGGCAGTCAGGGCAGCTGTCACATGCTGGCCGCGCGGGAAAGCGTCGATATACGCCTGATAAGCTCTGCGGGTGTTGAGTTTCTGCGCTGCCGTAAATGCAGAGCTGTCATTGGCCGCATCACTGAGTTCCCTGCGCAGGCTTTGAGCCGCACTCAAGTGCTGGCCATCCGGAAACTCCCTCAGGTACCCATCAACTGCGGCAATGCTGCGCTGCATGCGCGCCTCGTTCCAGGCCAGATTGTCCTGCTGTTGCCGCAAAGATTGCTGACGCTTTTCCTCAGCCGCAGTGCGGTCCAGTAAATCCAGTTGGATCATTGCTTCTGCTTCGTGACTACCCTCGGGTAACTGCTGCAGGTAGGATTCATAAGCCGAGCGAGAGCCCTCCTCACCCAGTTTTTGCCACAACTCATCATCCAGCCTGGCCAGATGTGATTTCGCATCGGCATCATGGATCGAATTCGGATAGTCCTGGCGGTAGCGTTGATAAGCATAAATCGTGTCGGCCTCAAGGGCTTCCTGCCAGCGGCGATTCTGCGCTGGGTTTGGGTCAGCCAGACTGTCACTTTGCTGATTATCCTGAGGTATAGCCGAATCTTCGACCACCTGCTGCTGGTCACTCGAGCCGGTGTCCGTCATGTCATTCAGAAGATAAAACACCAGCACGGCCAGGCCCAGCAGAAAAACACCGATCAGGACCAGCGGTAGCCAGGCCCGGCCTTCAGAGGCAAATTCTGTAATCGGGTTCGCGGGCTCTGCAGTACTATTCAGTACACTGCGGCGTGACACTGGCATAGCGTTGCCAAAGCTTCGTGACCATTCCGCAATGCTTTGGGGGCGCTGGTGGACTTGCAGATTCAGTCCGCGATGGATGGCCTCGATCCAGGCTCTGGGCAGATCACTTATCGTTGCTGATTCGAGTTTTTCCAGTGGATCAGGCAAACCCTGGCTGATGGCCTGCAGGCGTTGTTGCGCTGTGGCAGGCAAACGCCCGCTGATCAACCGGTAGAGCGTTGCGGCCAGGCCATAGATATCCGTCCATGGGCCTGCCGGGCCGGACCCCAACTCCAGTTCGGGTGCCGCATAGGCAGGACTGCCCATTCGTCGGGCATTTGCTTGCAGCGCCTGTATGGCCGAATCAAAATCCAGCAGCAGGGGGGTGCCGCTGGCAGTGAGGTAAATGTTGGCTGGTTTGATGTCCCGGTGAGTGATCGAATGTTGATGCAGGTATTGCAGGGCATCCAGTATGGGTGGCAGCAGGCCCTTTATTTTTTCGCTATCAAGAGGGCCTTGACGCTCCAGGAGATGGTCCAGGGTTTCACCAGGGTACCAGGGCATCTGCAGGTAGGCCGTTCCACCGGCTTCAAAGCATCGCACCACTTCGATGATATGCGGATGCTGCAAACCCGCAAGGATACGACCCTGCGCCAGGAAGCTCTGCATTCCTTCGTGAAATTTTACGCGGGACTGTGCATCGGACAACTGCAGTGTAGCGTCATCCTGGCGGCTGATCGCTGTTTGCAGTCCCTGGGGCAGAAATTCCTTGAGCACAAATTCGCTGTTGCGAATACGGTCTTTAATCAGATAGGTGAAACCGGAAGAGCCCTGTCCAAGTGTCCGGCTGACTTGCAGATTCTCAATACGGCTGCCTGGCGCCAGGCCAAGCGACAAAGGATTAGTTGCTGTCATGGCAAATGTTTAATCAGCACCTGCCGTTAATTGCAGCGTGAGCTTGACATCGCCCAGCTGCAGGACATCGCCCGACTGCACCAGGAAAACCTCGCCTGGCAGACAGGGCACACCATTCAGACCGGTACCATTGGTGGAGCCCAGATCGGAAATGCTGATTCGCCCATCGTGGATGTGTACTTTTGTATGCCGGCGGCTGAGCAGGCCACTGGCCAAAATGATGTCGGCATCCTGGCGGCCGATTTCTGCCTGCCAATCTGGTCCGTCAATGGGAATTTGCTGGCTGAAACTTTCGCCATTGGGTAACTGGCCTTGCAGTTGCAGGCAGATCAGGCTTGGCTGCTCCGAATCTGCACCAAAACGCACGGTTCCCGGTTCGGCTATGCCCGGTTCAGCCATTGATGATTGCTGCCATCCATCGGTGCTGGTTGTGCTTGCGCTGCTGTTCTTTGCCCGTTGCCGGTAGATCCACCAGGCAAAGAAAGATGCCAGCAGCACCAGCGCCAGAATGGCAATCTTTTTTGATCCGCCAGAGCTGGCTTCTGCTTCAGCCGTATTGATACTTTCAGGCACTTCCGCAAGCGGTTCTGGTTCGGCCTCTGCAAGCACCTCAGCTTCGCTTAAGTCCTGTTCGGAATCCAGCTTGCCATCGGCGGTCGCAGCTTCAGGTTCGTCAAGCAACTCCTCCAGAACTTCCGGCTCACTGGCAGCAGGCTCGTTCTCCAGAGGGTCTTCGGCCACTTGTTCAGTTAAGGGTTCTGGATCTACCGGCGGTTCCCCGGTTGGTTTAGGTGGTTCTTTCTCGGCAGGTTCCGGCGGCACGGGCGCCGTCTTCACAGTTGCAGCATCGCAGGGCGCCACTGCCAGTGCTGCTCCTGTCAGGTCGGCTGCACGTTGCAGCGCATCCGGCCAGGCCAGTCGCGGCGAAGACGAGGGCTGCATGGACTGCACATCAACGGCCAGATTAAAGGCCACCAGATTGCCACAGTTATCCGTTAACGCTCCGCTGACATTAGGGAAGGGGTCCAGGGTAGGGTGAGTGGTGGTAATTGCAGGCAAAGCCTTGATGGAGGATCTGACCGGGGCGGCGCCTTGCGCAATCATTTCTGCCGGTGGAAATGCCACAAGGTTCAGGGTTTTGAGTTCCGCTTCGGTCAGCGCCGACAAGCTGGCTGCTGGCCGGTTTAGGCCCTGCACCTTGAGTATGGCCAGCTTATCGGCTGGCAGGGTATGGATTATGCGGGCAGGTCGGCCATGCCGGACAATATCAGTGCCGCCATCGAGCACCATGATTTCATCGCCTTCGCGGGCGAAATCCACAGAAACCAACACCAGGTCCGGTGCGGCAATCACAATTCCGGTGGTGGGCTGTACATGCGTGGTCGAAACTAGTTTGAGGGCCAACACCGTCCAGGGGGGCATGCTTTCGATGGCTTGGCGAGCCTGTCCCCAGGCAGCAGAACTACAGAGCATTAAGAACAGCAACCAACAGCCTGGCAGCAGCCTGCAAATGCTTGATCCAGCCGGCCTGGCCTGGTCGGAAATGATGAGATTCAGATGCACGTCAGTGTGAATACAGGCGGTTGATCAGGTTATCCAGGCAATACTGCCCAGCCTGGTTCAATGCCCGCTCCTCGCGAGCCTGGACGATGCTCTGAATGAATACCAGTATGGCCGCCATGACCAAGGCCACCAGCGTGGTGCTGAATGCCACGCCCAGTAGTTCAGTAACCTGGAACAACATATCCGGGCTCTGCACATTGGCCCGATCCCCGGCGTAGTTCAGCGCCAGCATGATGCCGACGACCGTTCCAATAAAGCCCAACGACGGTATCAGCCAGGTGATGTAGCGGATCATGTTGTAGCGCAGATCAATCTCATGAATGAACAACTCCAGACTGGAATTCAGCAGGGAATTGGTCTGATCCGCTGAGTGGCTGAGGTTGTAACCCAGCACACAGCGCTCTATCAACCTTGGCACAAAGCAGACATTACGGTACTTGCTGGCGCGAACTTTCTGGTAGATGGGCGTCATATCTTCGCCGGGGCGCAACACCGTTTCCTCGTCTTCCGGCAGATAGTTGCGAGCTATCTGCGCTTCCTCCAACCAGCTGTAATACCAACGTATGGCCAATTCACCCAGGCCTATGAAAAACACCACCCACATGACGGTCTGTACCGTGATGGGCCAGGTTGATCGCTCGACATCGAGCACGATTTTGGCTGCCTCGAGCGACAACAACCGGTCCAGCAAAGCGATGACCAGTATTGAAGTGAGTGTACAAATCAGGAATGTAATCAGTCGAATATGAGTCATGACGGATCGGATTCACGCTCTTCTACAGCACCGGTAAGCGGATTGCGTTTGGGGTTTTCAAATACGGGCTTCTCGCTGATCCTGCCGAGTATTGTAAGGCCGGCGTTGCGCAGGCCGCTGGCTGTTCCCATACCAAAGCCTGCACAGCTTTCGGCCAGATCCTGCCAGCTCATTTCGTAGTTGCCAAACCGTATCCGATCCTGGGGGCCCAGTTGTACCAGCAGTGCCTGCGTCCATCGATCTTCACGCCATAGATAGGTACCCGATCGCGTTGCAGCATCGCGGATGATCAGGCGATTTCCGTTAATGGCTTCTATGCAGGCATGCTCGGTGGAAACAGAGGCATCCTTGAGGACGATATCATTTTTACTGTCGCGACCAATTGTGACCATGAACTTTGTCCGGCACCTGCACCAGCACTAATTGGCGGCAGGCTGTGTTATTTGCTGTGGCTGGCTATGATACATGGGAACCCTTTGGCGGTATCTTAGCGCTCGTTAATTAATTGCATCTGAACGGGAAATTGTGGCTGAAATATGTTGTTCTGATCCATGCTCAGCAAGTCGGGAAATGCTTGCTAAGCCAGATTCGCTAATCCGCCACTGCCAGGAATCCGCCGCCATTGTTTTTCGCCAGGTTTTCCATAAATTCCACCGTGCCGCGGTATTTGTAGTAATCACCTATGGTTACCGCATGAATTTCCTTGCGTTCATGATTCAGCTGGATCACACGCCGCACCAGGCGGTTGGCATTGAGCCCATCATTGAAGGTAGGATTGGGCAGGCCGTCGCTGAACAGCACAATGGCCTGTGCCGGGCTTTCCAGAGCTTTGCTGATGCCGGCCAACAAGGGTGATGAGCCCTTGAAATCGTCCTTTATTTTTTCCAGAAAGCGAACGGCCTGGCTATGGCTTGCATCTGACATGGTCGCCAGGCCGGTGGCCGGCCAACGTACAAAGTTGGGGCCTGAATCCAGCTCCTGGAATCCCAGGATGCCGAATTCGTAACCATCACCGAGCGAATCAATGGCGCGCGCCACGGTTGCTTTGACCAGATCTGAATGCCGGCCCAGAAAAGCGTTCATATCGACCAGAAACAGTATTTTCTGCTGATCGGTTTTCAGGCCCAGGAAGCGGAATGTGACCTGGTTACGTCCGGTAGGTTCGGCTATGGGTTCTTCTGTTGGCGGAGGCGGAGGTGGTTCATCCTTGCTGGCCTGCTTCTCCGCGTTGATGGTTTGAATTTCTGCGGAAATCCGTTCCTGCTCTGCCTGCAACTGTTCATGCCGGGTCTGGGCTGCTTGCATGGCTATGAGTATGTCATCACGACCCAATTCACTTTCCTGCAGAATGGCTTCGGTTTTACCGGCCAGGTCTTCAAGGAATCGGAGGTCACCTTCTGAACGGGCTTCTTTCTGGTAGTCCGGCATCAGGATGATGGCAATGATCACGAAAGCCCCCATGGCCGAGGCGAACAGGTCAACGGCTGAAAGCGAATAAACTTCGAAGGCAACACGCCGACGTCTCATCGTGAAACACCGACGAAATCACCGTTGTTCTGCCGGGCCAGGGTCTGCAGGAACAAAACCAGCGCCCTATTCTCGGTGTAAGCACCCACAGCCACTGTATGGATTTCTCTGCGGTCGTAGCGGTTCAGGCTGGTGATATCACGAATGATGCTATTGGGAGAACTGTCCGGTTCACCATCGCTGAGCAGTATGATGGCTTCGGCAGGGAACTGCAGCGCGGCCAACAAAGCCTGATGGGTTGGAGTTGAACCGGCAAAGCGCTGTGACAATGCGCTGACAAATTCGCGGGCCTGTTGGAGATTCTCCGGCGTGGCCTGCACCAGTCGGTTGCTGCGCGGAAAAGTATGGATGTACGGGGCCGGTGCGCCTTGATAGCCGATGATGGCAAAACTGTTCTCGGCCGTCATGGGCGCGAGGATATCAACAACCGAGGCAAACATCAGGTCTGAATAAGCCATCATGCTGCCCGACATATCGATTACTATTACAAAGCTCTTGGCTTCGGTGCCCAGCCCCAATATGGAGAATTCAACTCCGTTGACCACTGAAGTGGGCTTGGCTTCCGGTACTTCTTCCAGCACTGGTTCAGGTACTGCGGCATCGGCCACCTGGGTTTTGGCGTCGCGAAGGTCCTTGCGCAGGCGTGACAGGGATTGCTCAATACCTGCGTTCATCTGCTGCAGTCGTTCCAGCTCGGACTGGGACTGCTCATTTGCTGCCAGCAGATTTTCGATTTTGCCCTGCGCCAGGCGGCGCTTGAGCATCAGATCTTCCACTTCTGACAAGGAATCAGCACTGCCCGCATTTCGGTAGTAAGGGAACAAAATCATAACCAGCAAAATAAAAGCGCCCAGTGCCGAAGCAAACAGGTCTATGGCTGAAGTGCTGAAAACAGCAGTTTCTCGGTTAGGGCTGCGCATGGCTCAATTATATTTGGGGTCAGAGTAAAAATGGGTGCTTAAACGGGTTTTAGATGTCAGTCGGGGCAGGAAAACCCACTGTCTCATATAACGCTGCTTCTAGCTGCATTTTCACTTTGACCCCAAATATGCAGATAAATTGGATTTTCTCGAAACTTCGGTTAAAAAGACCCAGCCTTTGTGCCGTGCTTTTTCAACTATTCCAGCTCTTATCAATGGTCGGACAAGGCGTCCAGCATGGCTTCGCGATCACGCTCCTTGTACTCAATGTCTTGTTGCATCAATTCCTGCCTGAGAAGTTCGCTGTCAACGGAGGCGATCCACTGCTCAGCCACTTTGGCTGATCGTTGATCAAGGCTGGCTTTCTCGAAGGCATCACGTGCCTGTGTCAGACGTTTCTGGTTGAAAAAGGCCATATCCAGCATGATGTGAGCCTGCGCGGAACGCTTGAGCCCACCGGAGCTCAGGGCGCTATTGACTGCTGCCGTAGCCTGGCTCCACTGTTCATTCGATTGCTTGTGCTGGCAGCCCTGACTCCCGCCATCGCAGGGTTGGAACCGGTGTTAGCCTGGTTGCAGCAACACAGTGTCTGGTGCCTGTCTGGAGTCAGGTCGGTAGCCATAGCTATCGGCCGAATGAAGACCAAGCCAGGTGCCGTCAGACCGACCCAGGCACTTCCGATTTGGCTGTTACAGGTCACTGGGTGAGCGGAAGTAACCTTCTGCTCGCCGGCGCGTTCTTTACCATCCTGTTTTTCGGGTGGCGACTGTCACGCTGCAATGTTCGCAAGCATATGGCAGGCCGGCAGGCCTCTCATCTTTGTTCCTCACCAACCCCAAACGCTGAATTGTTTGACTAAGGCTTGCGGAGTAGACTCTGTCGATGGAACCAAAAATAATGTTGCTCGGGGGGTTGGTCGCCATCG
>JANOGQ010000322.1:0-3343 GCA_031406105.1 Lysobacterales bacterium
AACGACATCATGACTCTGAACGTGACTGCACCCTTCACCCTCACCCGCCAATTGATACCCCTACTGGCCGCTGCTGGCAAGCACACCTCGCCTGCCCGGGTGATCAATATCGGCTCAGTGATGGGTACCATGCCGCATGGATTTCCAGCTTATTCCTATGCAGCCAGCAAGGCGGCTATCCATCATGTGACGCGCATACTCTCCAATGAACTGGCATCACGCAATATTGCGGTCAATGCAATCGCGCCGGGGCCATTTCCCAGCGACATGACGGCATTTTTTACTGAGGTTCCAAAAGCCTCGGAGGCGGTATTGAAGTCTGTACCGCTGGGCCGTATGGGTGGCCCTGAGGATATGGCAGGCCTGGTGCTGTGCCTGTGCAGTGCGGGTGGTGCATACATCAGCGGTGCGGTGATCCCGCTGGATGGCGGCATGACGGCTTACCGCACTCCGGGTATAGAATTGGGGCTCGAAGGAATGCATTGACAGCCAGGCCCTGCAAATCCGGTTGATGTGTGAGCGACCACTACAGGAGAATGATTAATGAGCGTGCAGGTCAGCTTTGAAGAGTTCAAAAACAGTGCCGGCCGTGAGCTGCAACCATCGGACTGGCTGGAAATCACCCAGCAGCGGGTAAACCAGTTTGCCGATGCCACATTGGATCACCAGTTCATTCACATCGACCCCGAGCGTGCAGCAGCTACTCCCTTCGGCGGCACCATTGCCCACGGCTTTCTGACTTTGTCGCTGATGGTTTACCTCAACGAGCAACACTCACTGTTGCCCGATGGCCTGAAAATGCTGATCAATTATGGCTCGGACAAAGTGCGTTTTCTGGCACCGGTGCGGGTGGGTAGCCGGGTACGTTCGGCACAGAAGATTCTGGAAGTCACTCATCGTGGTGGGCCGAACTGGCTGCTTCGGCTGGAAGTCAAAATTGAAATTGAAGGCGCCGCCAAACCTGCTGTGCTGGCTGAGGTGCTGATGTTGTACGTGGTGGAGTGACTTTCCCAGCAATTCCGCTCACCCCAATTCGCGGTGAGCTTTTTTGATGCCTTCGATAAACGTCGAACCGCGTGCCATCACTGGGACTCTGACAGGTCACCCGAAAAGTCCATGCGTTTTCCTGGATCAGAAGTCCAGAATACGTTCGATACGGAGCTGGCAGCTTTCCGTCCCCCGCCAGCGATTGATATCCAGACGGTACAAGGCACGGATATCGGTGCTTTTGCCCAACTCCCGGGCAGCACAATTAAAGGCAATGGCCTGCAGAACTTGCGAGCCTTGATGCGGACGCAGGCTGAGCTTCAGATGCACTCCCCCGACCACGCGCTGCTCCAACACCGCGAAGCGGCCTTCGAACAACGGCTCAGGAAAGCGTTGACCCCAGGGACCGAGTGACTCCATTTCGCTCGCCAGCACAAGCCCGATCTCACTGCCCTCCAGTTCACCATCCGTCAGCACCTCGGCCGCCATGCTGTCCCCATTAAGCAGGGTATGTACTGCAGCCAGCAACTGCTTCCTGAATTCTTCAAGATGGTCATGGCGCAGACCCATTCCTGCAGCCATGGCATGACCACCAAAAGAGCTCAGCAATCCAGGCTTACGGCTATCTACCAGCGCCAGTACATCGCGTATATTCAGTCCGGATACGGAACGGGCCGAGCCCTTGAGCATTTCAGCACCAGGAGCTTCCGGCGCAAATGCGATCACTGGCCTATGCACCGCATCCTTGACCCGTGAAGCCACCAGTCCGACGATGCCCTGGTGCCAGCCCGGATCGAACAGGCACACGGCCTCGGGTAATTCGCTGCCCAAACTGGCAATCAGCTGCTTCAGCTGGCTCATTGCGCCGGCCTGCATTTCGTCCTGCAGATCTTTGCGTTGCTGGTTCAATTCCTCCAGCTGGTAAGCCAGAGCATCAGCTTCATCCTGATCAGAACTGAGCAGGCAACGTATACCCACGCTCATATCTTCCAGCCGACCGGCAGCGTTCAAACGCGGTGCCACCGCAAAGCCGAGATCTGCAGCCGCAGCATAGCGATAGTCCCGTTTGCCGGCACGCAGCAAAGCCAGTAATCCTGGCCTGGCCAGACCCTGGCGTATGCGCTGCAAGCCCTGCTGCACCAGGATGCGGTTGTTACGATCCAGAGGCACCAGGTCGGCCACCGTTCCCAGCGCAACCAGGTCCAGCAAACTGGCCAGGTTGGGTTCCTTGCGGGTAGCGGTAAACCAGCCCTTGCCGCGCAGCACCTGCCGTACTTTGCTGAGCAAATAAAACATCACACCCACACCCGCCATGGCTTTGCTGGGAAATGCATCACCCGGGCTGTTGGGATTGACGATGGCATGAGCGGCGGGCAGTTCCGGCCCAGGCAGATGATGATCGGTGACAATTACCCGACAACCCAGTTCGCGGGCCCTCGCCACTCCGGCAATACAGGCTATGCCTGAATCCACCGTAATCAGCAGCTGCGGAGGTGCTGCAGCCAGGGTGTCGACCAGCGGAACGGTCAAGCCATAGCCAAACTCAAATCGGTTTGGCACCCGGAAACTCACCGACCGACAAGCCATGGCCTGCAGGCCCAGCACGGCGATGGCTGTGCCTGTTGCGCCGTCAGCATCGAAATCACCCACTATCAAAATGCTGCGGCTTTGCAGAATGGCCTCAGCCACTTCGCCCGCGGCCAAATCAATGCCGGAAAGACTGTCGGGCGCCAGTAACTGCGGCAAATCCAGCTGCATGTCACGGGCTTCGCCTATCCCTCTGGCCAAAAGCACGCGGCGACTGACCGGATGTAAGTCTTGCGGCAGTCCTGTATCTGCAACCCGCGGCTGACGTTGTGTAATCTGCAGCGGGCTCATAGCCGTTGCGGTAATTTGCTTAACTGCTTTGCCAGCGGCTGGCGTTTTTTCCAGAAACGCCATAGCTCACCTCGGCTTAAGCTCCAGCTTTGCTCCGGGCTGTGTAAGCAGATGCTGCCGCCATACTTTCGCACCCGGCCCAGCAGAGCTCCGACAAACTGCTCCAGCCGCTCCGGTGTGAGCGAAGCTGAATGACTGTCAGCCGCAGCGGCAACAGCCCAATCCACCAGTATCGAAGCCGGTATGTTTGCATCCAGCAGCGCGCCATCGGCGGGTAGATCCTTCAGACCTTGCAAAGGAATTTCCTGCAGCTTCGCCAAACCCCGACTGGTTGGATCATCAGCATAGACCTGATCAAAACCTGAGTTGTGCGTCACTCTGGGCAGATTTCCGGCACCCCAGAACCACACTGAATTGATCACTGCCTGGCCTTGTTGCAGCCGCTGCCGATTGGCCTCGGAAGCATGCAAGGCCATCT
>JANOGQ010000363.1:0-7249 GCA_031406105.1 Lysobacterales bacterium
AGTTTCATCAAAGGATTCTACTGTGCCCGGAGTTTCAATGCAGCACGAGTTGAGATTGTTGTGGGGCCATTTCGGCTGGGACTGAGGATTTCAGGGCTGGTCTATACCTTGCCTGGTGGCACTGATCATAGCCTCGTATTCAGACATAAGGGACCGTCGGGCATTTTGCAGCTTGGCCAGTAAAATGGCCGCTTGTTCGCCATCGCCACTCAGCTCTTCAGTCTCATCCGGATTTTCTGCACGGGACCGCAACTCTTCGATGTTGTTATCGATCTCGGCTAATTGTTCATTACGCTGTTTTTCCAGCTGGGTTATGAACGCTTGCGCCCTGCTGGCGGCATCGGCCTGCTGTTCTCCAGTGCTGTCCTCCACTCCCACGGATTGCATGGTGTCTGCGGCAGAATCCCCAGTATCCTTGAACATGCGTGGGTCTTCCACGATCACCTTTTCGGAATTTTCCTCACAGGGTATTTGTGAAAACCATTGACTGCCCGCGGGGCCACAGCGATAAATCGCGGAGTCCGCTGCCGCTGGAGACGCCAGTGCGCTGATGAATAGCGCCACTATCGGCAGTGATCCTGAAGCATTCCTGAATGTTTTTATTGACATGATCCAGCTCATCAAATTCCGTTTTAAATTGCCAGGGTAACTCTGATTTTTTTTCAGAGCTTTGTTGAACAAACCGCATCCAGGCGGCCCATCACCCTATCTACTTTAGCACCACTGTCGTTTGGCTTCACCCCAAAAAGGCCAGAGACAGCCAGGGCCAGAATGCAATGACGATGACCGATAGCAACAGGATGAAAAAAAACGGCAAGGTCGACAGGTAAACTTCAACAACGCTGCGTTCAAAGCGGTAGCTGGAGATAAACAGGTTCAGGCCAACCGGCGGGGTCAGATAGCCCAATTGCATGGCGGCCAGGAAAACAATACCCAGGTGAATGGGGTCGACACCGAACTGCAAAGCCACAGGCAGGATCAGCGGCACCACCAGCACGATGGCCGAGAAGATATCCAGGATGGCGCCCAGCACCAGCAGGAATAGCAGCAACAACACCAGGAAGGTGAATTGACTGCTGACAAACTGGCTGACCAGGCCCAGTAACTGTTGGGGAACACCGGCATCAATCATGTAATTGGTTGACGCCAGCGACATGCCCAGGATGATCAGAATACCCCCTACCAGCATCATGGATTCGTGCATGATGCTCGGCAATTTGCGCCAGGACACTTCACGTAACACCAGCATATCGACCACCAGCACATACAAAGCGGTTACTGCTGCAGCCTCAGAAACGGCGAAATAGCCGCTGTAGATGCCACCCAGCACCACCAGTGGCAGGGGAATTTCCCAGGCGGCCGCACGCACCGCAGCGCGCACTTCGGTCCAGGAAAAATCGCCCAGGGGTACTCGCACCGCCCGGTTGGTCCAGACGCTGTAGCCCGAAAGTGCAATCAGCATCAATATCCCCGGCAACAGGCCCGCCAGGAACAGACTATCCACCGAAATCGCAGCGATCACCCCGTACAGAATTAGCGGTAAGGACGGCGCAAACAGCAGACCCAGGCTGCCTGCTGAGGTAACCAGCCCCAGGCTGAATTTCTGCGGGTACCCAGCCTGTTGCAAGGCCGGAAACAACAAGGCACCGAGGGCAATGATGGTAACACCGGAGGCACCTGTGAAGGCGGTAAACAAGGCGCAAACGGCCAGCGATACAACTGCCAGCCCCGCTGGCATCCAGCCCAGCAAAGCCTGGCTGAGGCGCACCAGTCGTTGCGGTGCCTGGCTCTCGCTCAAGAGATAACCAGCAAAGGTAAACAGTGGTATGGCCAGCAGTACCGGCATTTCCGCAATGCTGTAGAACTCAATGGCCAGAGCCTGGAAATCGATGCCTTCGCGATAGAAGCCCCACAGCGCACTGGCGGCAATGACAGCGAACAAAGGCGCGCCAAGCAGGGCCAGCAGGATCAGTATTCCGGACACCAGCAAAACCAGGCTCATATCAGCCTGCCGATTCCGGCTTTTTGCCGGTGGGATCTGCCATGGCTGGTTCAGCTCGGAAAAGAGCCACGACATCTTTCACCATGAACAACAGGTAACGCCAGGCGATCAGGGCAAAGCCCAGAGGCAAGGCTGCCTGCAGCCACCAGGCGGGTACATGGCCCAAAAGCAGATCTCCATACTCCCGCGATGTCAGCACGAACTGCAGGCTGAACCAGGCGACGATGGTGCAGATCGCTGCTGTGAAAACGTGAATCGATAAGTTGATAACTTTTTTTAACTGCGGGGGCAGAAAACGGTCCAGCACGGCAATATTGATGTGTCGATCTGAGCGGCTGGCAGAAACAGCTCCGGCCAAAGTGATCCACAGCACCAGCATGCGCAATAATTCATCACTCCAGGGCAACGCTATACTGGCCACATTGCGCAGCACGATCTGTGAGAATGCCAGAACAATCATACTGCCCAGTATCAATACCAGCAATGTGGTTTCCATGACCTTGCCAAAATTTTCAGCAGCAGCACAGAATTTCCGCAATGACTTGAGCATGGGGAGGATTAACTCAGGAGCCTGAACGACTTCGATATTCAGCCAGCAACTGCTGAATCTGCTGCAACAAAACGGCATCAATTTTCCCGGCTTCAGTCAATTTCACATGTGACAGCGCCACAGCATCGCGCCACTGCTCAACCTCGACAGGGTCGGGCTGGACTAACTCCAGGCCACTGGATTGCAGAGCCTGCAAAGCCGCCTCGTTATCGCTCTGACCGCTGGCCTCAAAGCCCTGATAAACCCTTTCCAGCACTTCCCGAACCACCTGCTGATCGTCTGGCTGCAGACGCTCAAATGCCTTGCGATCGAGCAGGATTGCGGCGTAAACATAGGCCAGTGGCAGATCGCTGATGTATTTAAGGCGGGTATGCCATTGTAAAACCACGGCACCCACAGGCGGGACGGCTACACTGTCCAGCAAATCGGTTTGCAAGCCGGTCATGACATCGGTTATGGGCATGGAAACCGGCGCAACACCGATGGCCTGCAGCGCCGCAACAGACAAGTCATCACCTTCGGGTGTCCAGATCTTTTGCCCAAACATATCTGCGCCAGTGCGTAAAGGCTTTTTGGACATCATGTAGGCAAAGCCGCCACCGGCGAAGCCAAAAGACACATAGCCAGCCGCATACAAACGAGCTGTCAGCTCCGCATCCAGCTGCTGACGCACATAGAGCACTTCTTCATTGTTGCCTAACAATAATCCGAGTGAGTAGATGCCAGCATCCCGCTGAAAATTACTCAGCGCTCCGGCCGTAAACGTACCGCCGTGCAACTGCCCGGTACGCATTTTGCGCTGCACCTGTTTGTCGCTGCCCTGCACGCCACCGCCATAGATTTTAAGGTCCACACGATCGGCTGTGCGTTGCTTGATCTCAGCGGCGCCATCGCGCATGGCTTTCATCCAGGCCGATCCCTCCGGCACAACAGTGGCAATTTTCAGCGTCTGTGCCTCAGTGACAGCAGAAAACAGGCCAGCCGTAATCAATATGAGACATGCAATCAGCTTATTCATGGATTCGATCCCAGTGGTGCGAGATAGGTAGTTTTCATGTATCAGAAGTAGTCATCAGCGCTGGCCAGTAGTTCCCTGGCGTCTTCCTGTGCCAGCGTATTGAACAAGGTGTAGCCGCGCTGTTTGGGATCGGTTGCCAGTACTTCCTGCAACAGGCGATCGTGCAAATCCCGTTCGTACAGGGTGCGCGCGTAGTACTTCGCGAAATCTACCTTGATGCTCAGGTCCTGGCTGGCAGACAACTCAATGGCGCGTTGGAAATGGGCCAGCCCGGCTTCAAAATCGCCACCCAGGGCGGGTGGCCGGATGGTCTTGAGTATGCCCAGATAATGCTCGACCGTGGCTGCTCGATAAGCCGGATCCAGTTCCTGAACGCGCCGCAATATGGCTTCGGCCTGCGGTAACTGGGCCAGAGCTGTAAAGTCTTCGCCATGTGCCTGAATGTAGGCAATCCAGCTCAAACCAAAAGTGAACAGCACGTCGGCCTGTTTGGGCTTGACGAAAGCGAGTTGTTGCACGAAGGGCTCGTAGGGCAGGCCCCATGACTCGCAAAGTTCGGTAACTGAAGCACAGATCGCCCGCTGCCCATAAGACTGAGCACGCGCGGTCAGCCGTTTTGCACGCAAAGGCTCATCAACGAATACCACGCCATAGGCGGAATAGAGCTCTGCTGCGGCAGCCAAAACTGCGGAGCTGTCTGGTGAGCCCTCTACAAAACTGTCAAGCATCAGCAGATAAGCCGGTGCGCCATCACGCACGATGGCTGGATCATCCTGGTTCACCATGGCAGTACTCAGATTGCCAGCCAGCCCGCTGCCTGCCGAGGCAACTACGGTGGCGCAGGCGTGGATGAACGGCAGCAGCACTAAAGCCAGGACCAGCCTGATCCATTGCCTGTGACTACTCACCATAAGGAATCCAGATGTTTTTTATTTCGGTGGCTCGGCGTAAAAATACCTCACCCTCGCCCTGCTCGCTGCTGCGCCAGTCGTGGTAACGGCCATAGTTCACCCAGGTGCGTTTCATGCTGGCTGCAGCCTGTTCTTCAATCATCTTGCTGCCATCTGGGTGACCCCAGTACCACAGACCTTCGATATCGTAATGACGGGCCAGCACATCGGTCAGTTCATCGCGATTGCCGGTGACGATGTTGACAACTCCGTCGGGCAGGCCGGAAGTATCAAGCACCTGATAAAAATCAGTGGCCAGCAAGGCGTAGTGCTCGGAAGGAACCAGAACTACCGCGTTACCCATGGCTATGGCCGGCATAACGGTGGATACCAGACCGAGCAAACCCGCTTCTTCCGGGGCTACGATGCCAATGACGCCCAGCGGTTCTTTCATGGCCAGGGTGACATTGCGCAAGGGTGTGGCATGCACCTGGCTGTCGTACTTGTCGGACCAGGCGGCATAGGTATAAATTCGGCTGATACACAGCGCAATTTCAGATTCTGCATCCACTATGCCACGACCGCTGAGTTGCGCCAGCCTGCGAGCGAATTCAGCGGACCGGGCAGCCAGGTTTTCGGCGATATAGAACATAACTTGTGCGCGATTGTGAGCGGTGCTGCCGCCCCAGCCCCGGGCGGCCCGGGCTGCTTCGACGGCATTGCGGATGTCCTTGCGATTACCAGCGGGGATTTCAGCCACCACCCTGCCCTCAGCATCCAGAGCCGGGCGGCTGTAGCCGCCGTCAGGCCGTACCTGTTTGCCGCCAATATACAATTTGGCCGTGCGATCAATGGCCGGCAGATCAGGTTCGGATTCAGGCGCCTTTGGCGAGACTTGCGGCAGCGGAGTTAATGGACGATCAGCCAACTGGCTTTCCCATTTGGGCTTGAGGTATTCGTACAGGCCTTCCTTGCCACCTTCACGGCCAAAACCGGACTCACGATAGCCGCCGAAACCGGCAGCTGCATCAAACTGGTTGGTGCAATTCACCCACACCGAACCGGCCTTGATCTGCGGTGCGATATCCAGCGCCAGGTTGATGTTCTCGGTCCAGACACTTGCAGCCAGGCCATAACGGCTGTTATTGGCCAGTTGTACGGCTTCAGCCGGGGTGCGGAAAGACATGGAAACCAGCACTGGCCCGAAGATTTCTTCCTGCGCCAGCGTAGCTGATGGCTGCACATCGGTGAGTAAAGTGGGTGGGTAAAAA
Source organism: Lysobacterales bacterium (assembly GCA_031406105.1). Taxonomy (GTDB): domain Bacteria; phylum Pseudomonadota; class Gammaproteobacteria; order Xanthomonadales; family SZUA-36; genus JAWXBM01. Next base: position 5,732 of record JANOGQ010000363.1, read on the forward strand.
CATCCGCCCCGGGGCAGTTCACATTTGGGCTGCCATTTCTCTGCGCCTTCAGAAACGCCCAGCTCAACCAGCTGGCTGACCCGCGCCACCTGACTGGCATCAATCAGCGCGCCAATATCCACGCTTTTATCCAGTGAGTCACCGATCACCAGCTTGGCCATGCGCTGGCGGATCTTGTCGTGCAATACGTCTGCCACGGACTCCTGCACCAGCAGGCGTGAACCCGCGCAGCAAACCTGGCCCTGGTTGAACCAGATTGCGTCCACCAGGCCTTCCACCACGCTATCAAGATCAGAATCCTCAAAGACAATAAACGGCGACTTGCCGCCCAACTCGAGCGTCAGTTTCTTGCCAGTTCCGGCGGTAGCACGGCGGAGAATGCGGCCTACTTCTGTGGAACCGGTAAAGGCCAGCTTGGCAATATCTGCATGCGCAGTAATCGCCTGTCCGGCTTTATGGTCACCCAACACCAGATTGAACACCCCAGCTGGCAAGCCTATTTCGCTGCACATTTGAGCAAAAAGAACGGCAGTGGCAGAAGTAAATTCCGCCGGTTTCAGCACTACTGTGTTGCCCATAGCCAGGGCTGGGGCCACCTTCCAGGCCAGCATCAACAAGGGGAAATTCCAGGGAATGATCTGCCCAACCACACCCAGCGGTGTGTAGGCTGCCAATTCCGATTCCGCCAGCTGTGCCCAGCCCGCATGATAATAAAAATGCCGAACAACCAGGGGAATGTCGATGTCGCGGGATTCGCGGATGGGCTTGCCGTTATCCATGCTTTCCAAAACCGCAAACAAGCGGCTGTTTTTCTGGATATGCCGCGCTATGGCATAGAGATAACGAGCCCGGCCATGCCCACCCAACCCGGCCCAGGCCAGCTGTGCATTCTTTGCGGCCATGACTGCCAGATCAACGTCCTGCGCTTCGCCATCCGCAACTTCAGCAATCTGCTGACCAGTGGCTGGATTGAAGCTGGCAAAATATTGCAAGCTTGCAGGTGGCTGCCAGCGCCCGTTGATGAAGTGATCAAATCGTGACTGGCGTTGCCCTAACCAGGCTTTGGCTTCAACTGGACTTTCAGGCGCTGGCCCGTAGTCCATGCTGGCGAATGCATCCCTTACTGACATGTACTTCTCCCTGCCTGCTGTCCTTGAGACACTATGATTTTTGCCAGCCTGGCTGCGGTTTAACTCACCGGATGGCGGAATTGTGCCGAATAACTGCCGCTCAGATGATGCTCCAGCTGGCGCTCAATATCGCCCAGCAAAGTGCTGGCACCAAAACGGAATAAATCATTTCTGAGCCAGCGTTTACCCAGTTCTTCTTTCATCAGAATCAGGTATTCAATGGCGTTTTTGGCGGTGGAAATACCACCGGCCGGTTTATAGCCCACACAGTAACCGGTCAGCTCATGGTATTCACGAATGGCCCGGACCATCACCAGACTGAAAGGCAAAGTTGCGTTCACCGATTCCTTGCCGGTACTGGTTTTGATGAAATCCGCACCGGCCATCA
>JANOGQ010000372.1:0-1743 GCA_031406105.1 Lysobacterales bacterium
GAGCTGAAAACGCCGCTGGCCATCACCCGCTCATCGCTGGAAAATCTGTCCAGCCAGCCGCTGGATCAGGATGCCCGCCGTTTCCTGCAACGCGCACAGGACGGCGTCGAGCGGCAAACTGCCATCGTTCGGGCCATGAGCGAGGCCAGCCGACTGGAAGCGGCCATCAACTCAGCCGACTGGGAAACCATTGATCTGAACCTGTGGCTGCAACACAGTGCTGAAGGTTATCGAAGTGTGCATCCACAAAGGCAGATTGAAACGCGCGTGCCTGGACATGCCGTGTCTTATCGTTGTGCGCCGGAACTGCTGGCACAGGCTCTGGACAAGCTGGTAGACAATGCCATATCGCTGAGTGGGCCTGATGATAAAGTCAGCCTGCATTTGCTGCCACATGCTGGCCACATCGAGCTGGCCGTGCAGAACAGCGGCAGCCGTTTGCCAGCGGAATTGCAGGGGCGTTTGTTCAATTCACTGGTTTCCCTGCGTGAAAACCCGGCCAAATCACAATCTGCCGTGCCGCATCTGGGCCTGGGGCTGTACATCGTGCGGCTGGTGGCACAGGCGCATGGCGGTCTGGCCAGCGCACGCAATCTGCCTGGCCATAGCGGCGTCGAATTTACCCTGAAGCTGCCGCTCAAAAAGCCCTGAGCAATCCGAATCATTCAGGGTTTTCTGAGGCAGAATCCCTGCCTGCCCGCAGGATTCATGGACGAATTATTCAGAGCTTTCTGATGCAATTTGCCCCGCGCTTGTTAGAATGCTTCTGCAGCGCAAATTCAACATCATCCGCAAGCTCAACAGCCTATCAGGGACTCATGTGGACAGGGAAACGTTCGAAAAACTGAAGTCCGAAGCTTACAACCGCATCCCGGTTTTTCGCTCCGTGCTGGCTGACCTCGATACGCCCCTGTCGGTCTACCTCAAGCTGGCTGACGCGCCGGGTGCATACCTGTTCGAATCGGTTGAAGGTGGTGAGACCTGGGGGCGCTACTCCATCATTGGCCTTCCTTGCCGGAATCGCTATTCACTGACTGGAACACAGCTGACCTGGTGGGAAAACGGCGTAGCCGTCAACAGCCGCAGGGTTGATGATCCGCTGGCTTTTGTCAGTGAGCTGCAAAGCGAATTCCGCTCCCCACGCCTGCCGGAATTGCCGCTGTTTACTGGTGGCCTGGTGGGTTACTTTGGCTACGAACTCGTGCAGCGTTTCGAATCGCGCCTGGCCGATGAAGGCAAACCCGATGAGCTGGGCACGCCGGACATGGTGCTGCTGGAATCGGACGAAGTGGCAGTATTTGACAATCTGGCCGGACGACTTTACCTGGTAGTCAATGTGGATCCACGCCAGCCCAATGGCTGGCAGTCCGCCCAGACGCGGTTGGACGAACTGACCCGGAAACTGCGCGAAATGGGCTCCGGTTACGGCCCGGCACGGCAAAACAAGCAGGCAGCGCCCGAGTCATTCCATCTGGGGTTTGACAAGGCTGACTTTATTGCTGCCGTGAAAAAGAGCCAGGAATACATTCTGTCCGGCGATATTTTCCAGGTGGTGTTGTCGCAGCGCATCAGCGTGCCTTTCAGCGCAAGAGCATTGGACGTATACCGTGCTTTGCGGGTACTGAACCCTTCGCCCTACATGTTTTTTATAGACCTGGGCGACACCCAGATGGAATGACTCGGGCGCTGCCTGCTTGTTTTGCCGTGCCGGGCCGTAACCGGAGCCCATTTCGCGCAGTTTCC
>JANOGQ010000374.1:0-7993 GCA_031406105.1 Lysobacterales bacterium
CATTTTTAATGATTGCAAATCATTGAAAATGAAGCAAAACAAAAATGACATTTTCTGTTTTGCGTGCTCTGATAATTCAGGGATGAATTAATCAGAGCTTCCCTCAATGAGTGAGCGTCGAGAGCATTAAAGCGGGCTGCAACCAATGATTTCGAAGCGCCGGTAAAAATCCGCTTTCGATCAGCCCGAAAGCCCCGGGCTGAGCACCAATAAGCACGACTAACGATTATCCAACGGTGTGTAAGCCCGCTCTGTGGGCCCATCGTAAACCTGCCGTGGACGGCCTATCTTGGTGGGGGTTTCAGACTGTTCCAGCCATTGCGCTACCCAGCCTACGGTTCTGGCGATGGCGAACATCACCGTGAACATGCTGACTGGAAAACCCAGCGCTTTGTATATGATGCCCGAATAAAAATCGACATTGGGGTAGAGCTTTTTCTCGACGAAATAGTCATCTTCCAGCGCGATGCGCTCCAGTTCCATGGCCAGGTCCATGAGAGGATCCCTGGCACCCAGCTCTTGCAGCACATCATGACAGGCCACGCGGATGATGGATGCACGCGGGTCATAGTTCTTGTAAACCCTATGACCAAAACCCATCAGGCGGAAGGTATCATCTCGATCTTTGGCTTTGGCGATGAACTTCGGTACGTTGGCCACGCTGCCAATCTGGTTGAGCATGGTCAGCACGGCTTCGTTGGCGCCACCGTGTGCCGGCCCCCACAGGGCAGAAATACCGGCTGCAACACAGGCATAGGGATTGGCACCGGTGGATCCCACCAGGCGCACAGTTGAAGTGCTGGCGTTCTGTTCATGATCGGCATGCAGGATAAACAGCAAATCCAGAGCACGCGCTGCTGTCGGGCTGACTACATAGTCTTCCGCCGGCACCGAAAACATCATATGCAGGAAGCGTTCGCAGTAGCCCAAGTGGTTCAGTGGATAGGCCGTGGGCCAGCCCATGTGATGGCGGTAACAGGCCGCAGCAATGGTGGGCATTTTGGCGATCATTCGAGTGGCTGCCAGCACGCGATGTTGCGGATTGTTCGGATCCATGCGGTCGTGATAGAAAGCCGCCAATGAGCCCACCACTCCCGCCATCATGGCCATGGGATGTGCATCGTAGTGAAAGCCGGAAATAAAAGTATTCAGCTGCTCATGCACCATGGTGTGATAGGTGATGTCGTGCTCGAACTGACTGAATTCTTTTGCGCTGGGTAATTCGCCTCTGAGCAGCAAATAGGCCACTTCGAGGAAAGTGCTGTGTTCGGCCAGCTGCTCTATCGGATAGCCGCGATAACGCAAAATCCCCTGGTTGCCATCAATGAAAGTGATCTTGCTGGTACAGGCTGCTGTCGCTGTAAACCCCGGATCGTAGGTGAAATAACCCAGCTCACCCGGCAGGGCTTTAATGTCGATGGTGGGTTCGCCTTCCGTACCGGTGATCACCGGCAGGTCAATGCTCTTACCTGCTGACTCATCCGTCAGCTTCACTGTCTTACCTGTCACTGGATTCTCCTTGCGTTTGCCGGTTGGGGCAGACGGGGCGGGATGACCAGCCATTTGGATCTATCCCCTTTGGATCTATCCTTGCGGCCAGTACCTGTCAGCCCGGAAGTATCTCACAGCGATGCAATGCGGTTCCAGTTCTCAAGTCACAAATGCGGCGGGGTTTAAAGTTTTTGCCGAAGCGGTGTGCATGAGAGTAAAACAAACAGGCAAAAAAAACCCGCCGGGTTTGGACCGAATGGCCCGGGGCGGGTATTTTCCTGAATCCCCTGAAGAATCAGGGCAGCCTGTGGATTAAAAGTTTACTTGGTATAGCGCTTCTTGAATTTGTCGACGCGCCCACCCGCATCCAGCAGTTTATGTTTGCCGGTATAAAAAGGGTGCGATGCACTTGAAACTTCAACCTTAACCAGCGGATATTCCTTACCATCTTCCCACTTGATGGTTTCCTTGGTATCAATCGTTGACTTGGTCAGGATGATGAAATCCGAGGACAAGTCCTGGAAAACAACTTCACGGTATTTGGGATGGATGCCAGATTTCATGATTAATTCCGTCGGTAAGGCTTGCGAAAGACCGCGAAGTTTACTGATCACAGGGCTTGATTGCAACCGATTTTACCCTGCCTGCGGGGGCTCAGGAGGGCAGGAACAGGCCCTGGAACTCATTACTGAAGCGCCAGCCCAACTCGGTAGGTCTCAGAAAATCCCCCTCTTGCAGCAACAGCCCACGGTTGATCGCTTCAGCTGCCGCCCGCTCAAAAATTTGCGCAAACAGGCCGGTTCGCGGGGTAAATTCCGCCAGATTCACACCCTGGCGCAGTCGCAACTGGTTCAAAAAAAATTCGAATTTGCGTTCTTCGGGCTCAATGGCCCGGTTCTCAGCCCGCCAGTTGCCCTTCGCCATCGCAGCCATGTACGCAGCGGGATGACGCAACTTGCTCATGCGACGGATCTCCTTGTTGGCCGGCAGGGTGATTTTTCCATGGGCGCCGGCACCTATACCCAGATAATCGCCGTAATGCCAATAATTCAGATTGTGTTTGCAGGCCAGGCCGGGTTTTGACCAGGCCGATATTTCGTATTGCTCAAATCCCTTTGCCAGCAACAATTTGGCAGCCTGTTCCTGCATGTCCCAGCACAGTTCCTCATCTGGCAATGGCGGTGGATGAGCATGAAAAGCGGTATTGGGCTCCAGCGTGAGCTGATAATGCGAAAGGTGGGTTGGTGCATGGCCCAGGGCAGTTGCCACATCACTGAGGGCAGTCTGAAGGCTTTGGCCCGGCAAGCCAAACATCAGGTCCAGGTTGAAGTTCTGCAACCCGGCGGCGCGAATCGAGGCAATGGCCCGCTCCACTTCCTCGCGGCCATGGATGCGGCCAATGGCCTTTAACAATTCATCGTCAAAACTTTGCACGCCCAGTGAAACTCGATTGATACCAGCATCCCGATAGGCGCTGAAACTGTCGTGTTCCACGGTTCCGGGATTGGCTTCGAGAGTGATCTCAGCGCCGGGTGCGAGCGGCAGGCGGCTGCGGATACCGGCCAGCAAATGGTCAATATCAGCCGCGCTGAACAGGCTGGGAGTGCCACCACCAAAAAACACCGAATGCACCGGCCTGCCCCAGACCTGCGGCAGATCATGCTCCAGATCGGCCAGCAGGGCATCAATATAACGGGCCGCAGGAATAGCCGACTTCAGCGCATGTGAATTGAAATCACAGTAAGGGCATTTTTGTACACACCACGGCAGGTGAACGTACAAGGAGAGTGGCGGCAACTGCAGGCTGGCAGTTGCTAGTCTGCCTCGGCCTGCGCCTCGTTCTGCCCGCCTGTCTGGCGACTGGTTTTCAGCTAAAGGTGACATGCTTGAGTTGTTCAACCATGGCTGCCAATGCCTGGCCGCGATGACTCAGGCGGTTTTTCTCAGCCGCTGGCAATTCAGCTGAACTGCACTGCTGCTGATCCAGCCAGAACAGCGGGTCATAGCCGAAACCGCCGCTGCCTCGCGCTGCATTCAAGATGGTGCCTTGCCATTGGCCTATGGCTATCAGCGGCGCTGGATCAAACGCATCCCGCACAAAAGCCATAGCGCAGTAAAAATGTGCACCGCGTTGTGGTGTGGGAATGTCGCGCAAAACATCCAACAGCTTGCGGTTATTGGCCGCATCATCGGCAAGATCACCCGCATAACGGGCCGAGCGTATACCAGGCGCACCGTCCAAGGCTTGCACCACCAAGCCCGAGTCATCAGCCAAGGCGGGCAAGCCGCATAAAGCAGCCGCATGGCGGGCTTTGATCAAGGCATTTTCGATGAAGCTCAGGCCATTCTCTTCGGCCTCTTCGATTTGCCACTGGTCCTGTGAATGGATCTGCCAACCCAGCGGCTGCAGCATGGCCTGCAATTCCCACAGCTTGCCGGCATTGCCGCTGGCGATCACCAGCGCAGTCTGCCCAGTTAAGTTAGCCGGCATGACATCAGGAGTTCAATGCCGCCAATTGCCTGGCCATCAATTGCTCAATGCCGGATTGGGCCAGAGCCAGCATGCTGTGCAACTCATCTGGGCGGAAGGCATGGCCTTCGGCAGTGCCCTGCAGCTCGATGAAACCACCACCATCATTCATCACCACGTTCATGTCGGTTTCGGCTACCGAGTCTTCGTCGTAGTCCAGATCCAGCACCGGGGTGTTCTGGTAGATGCCGACAGAAACAGCCGCCACCTGGCCGTGAATGGGATTGGTTTTGATCAGGCCACGTTGCAATAACCAGTTGCAGGCGTCGTGCAGCGCCACATAAGCACCAGTAATTGAAGCTGTGCGTGTGCCGCCATCGGCCTGGATGACATCGCAATCAAGGGTGATGGAGCGTTCGCCCAGGGCGCCACGATCCACTACGGCACGCAAAGACCGGCCGATCAGGCGCTGGATTTCCAGGGTACGGCCACCCTGCTTGCCGCGGGCTGCTTCCCGGCCCATGCGGCTACCCGTCGAGCGCGGCAACATTCCATACTCTGCTGTAACCCAACCCTCATTCTTGCCGCGCAAAAAGGGTGGGATCCGCTCTTCCACCGACGCGGTACACAATACCTGCGTACCACCACAGCAGATCAGAACCGATCCTTCTGCATGGCGGGTGTAGTTACGGATGATTTCTATCTCGCGCAGCTCATCGGGCTGCCGGCCGCTGGGTCTCATAGTTTTCCTTGTTGTGTGCTTGCGGAGACGCCAGACGCGCTGATCTTGCGCTGACGCGGTGGCGAATTGCCGGTACCATTGTGCCAAGCCAGCCCGCATATTGCACCAGGGAATACCTGTTGCCGTAGGTGGGCTCACCGCGGGGCAAAAATCCCGCAGTTGAATTTTCGCGCCAATCAGGGACTCAACATGATCCAAAGTATGACTGGTTTTGCCAGTTCAGAACGACAATTGCCCAGCGGCCGCCTGTCCTGGGAAATCCGTTCCGTCAATCATCGCTACCTGGAAATCGGCCTGCGCTTGCCGGAAGATTTCCGCGCGCTTGAACCGGTGGTGCGTGAGCAACTGGGAGCGCAACTGGGCCGTGGCAAGGTCGATGTGGGCTTGCGATTTTCGCGCGGCGACAGCCAGAACGAAGGCGACCTGATTCTCAATACCGCACTTGCCAATCAGATTCTCAGTTTGCATCGTGAACTGGCCAAACTCAGTGGCATGCGTCAGGAAGCCAGTCTGGATGCCTTGCTGCGCTGGCCAGGCATGGTCAGTGAGCGACAACAGGATTGTGAAGTGCTGCATCAGGAAGCATTGGAATCACTGACTGAAGCCATTACCGGACTGCGCGATGCGCGCCGGCGCGAAGGCGAAAAGCTGGTCAGCATGATCGAAGAGAGGCTGGACAGCGTGGCCAAGCTGGTGAAACAAGTGCGGGAATGGCTGCCGGATATCCGTGAAGGCCTGAAGAACAAGTTGCTGGCTCGCCTGGCCGACTTGCCCCAGGCGCTGGACCCGGGCCGTCTTGAGCAGGAAGTGGCTTTCCTGGTGCAGAAAATCGACGTGGATGAGGAACTGGACCGGCTGGAAGCGCATGTTTCCGAATCCCGGCGGGTATTGAAGCTGGACGAACCGGTAGGCCGCAGGCTGGATTTCCTGATGCAGGAATTCAATCGCGAATCCAATACCTTAAGCTCGAAATCGATCGACAATCGCTCCACCCAGGCTTCCGTGGAACTCAAGGTTTTGATAGAGCAGATGCGCGAGCAAGTGCAGAATATCGAATAGGCCGCAGATTCTTTAGCCCGAATGAAAAAAGCTCCCAACCTTTATGTGGTCGCGGCACCCTCTGGCGGTGGCAAGACCAGCCTGATCAGCGCCCTGTTGCGGCTGGATGAGCGCTTGCGCCTGTCCATTTCTCATACTACAAGGCCTCCACGGCCCCACGAGGTGGAAGGCCAGCATTACTACTTTGTCGGCGACGAGGAGTTTGCCCGGCTGGTGGAGGAAAATGCATTCCTCGAGCATGCACGCGTCTATGACCACAGCTACGGTACCGGCCGTGAGCAGGTACAAGGCCAGCTGAAACAAGGTTTTGATGTGATGCTGGATATCGACTGGCAGGGAGCCAAGCAAATTCGGCGATCCTTTCCGGATTGCCGCAGCATTTTCATCTTGCCCCCTTCGCTGGAGGAGTTGCACAAACGGCTGTCCAGTCGCGGCCAGGACAGCTCCTCAGTGATAGAGCGGCGTATGCAGAAAGCCCGCTCCGAGCTGTCTCACGCCAGCGAATTTGACTATATGATCGTCAATGATGACTTTGAAGCCGCCCTGCACGACCTGCACGCCATCATTCGGGCCGGCAGCCCTAAGCGCCCTGGCCAGGGCCCACGAACGGAAACTCTGCTGGCACAGATGCTTGAAAATGCATAGAATGTCGGGTTCGTTAAAAGATTGACCCTCAAGGATTATTGTAATGGCAAGAATTACCGTAGAAGACTGTCTGAAAGTTGTGCCCAACCGTTTTGACCTGGTGCTGACCGCTACCAAGCGCGCCCGCCAGATTGGCCATGGCGCGGATCCCATGGTTGAGGAATCCAACGACAAACCCACAGTGCTGGCCCTGCGCGAAATCGCTGCAGGCAAGATTGACCAGGAAAGCGTTGAACTCATCCAGGCCCAAATTGAAGCTGCTGAAGTTTTCGACAAGCGCGAGGAAGAAGATTTCTCGTTCTGACCGCCACCAGTGACCTGTAAAAGCCAACTCAGAAGCGCCTGGCTCGGTCTGACGGCGCTGGGCCTGGTCATCATTCGGCCGCTAGCTATGGCTGTGGAACTCACTCCAAACCGGCACCAGACACCGCCATCCCTTCGTCATCCTACTCCCACTTTGGCTGTTACAGGCCACTCGTAAATCAGCTCGCACATGCAGGTTGCCAATCGATACCCCGAACCTGTCCTGAAGCTCAGGGACCTGCTCAATAGTTATCTCGATCCGGAAAAAGTAGCCACGGTACTGCGTGCCTTCGAACTGGGCGCGCTGGCCCATGAGGGCCAGACGCGCCTGAGTGGCGAAGCCTACATCCTGCATCCTGTGGCCGTGGCTCATATCCTGGCCGGGCTGCGCATGGATCACGAGAGCATCACAGCCGCCATCCTGCATGACACACTGGAAGACACGCCCGTCTCCAAAGAACAATTAGAAGCGCAATTCGGCAAGGAAATCGCCCAGCTGGTTGACGGCGTAACCAAGCTGGACAAGATGAAATTCCGCACCCGTGGCGAGGCGGATGCGGAAAGTTTCCGCAAACTGATGCTGGCCATGTCGCGCGATTTGCGTGTGATCTTCATCAAGCTGGCCGATCGCGTGCACAACATGCGCACGCTGGACAACATGAGCTATGAATCGCGGCGCCGCATTGCCCGGGAGACCCTGCAGATTTATGCACCCATAGCCGACCGGCTGGGCATGAACAACATCAAGTCAGAACTCGAAGACCTGGGATTTTTCAATCTCTATCCCTGGCGCTATCGCACCATCGACCAACACCTGGACCAGATGACGGGCCACCGTAAGGAGATCGTTGAGAACATCAACAATGCCCTGAAAAAGCGCATGAATGATGCAGCTGTACCTGCGCGGATTTCGGGACGCCAGAAGACCCCCTACAGCATCTACCGCAAAATGCTCGCCAAGGACCTGTCGTTTTCTGAAGTCACCGACTTTTATGCCTTTCGCATCATCACCCAAGCTGAGGCGCACTGCTATGTGGCCCTGGGAGCGGTGCATAACCTCTACCCGCCCAAACCAGGCAAGTTCAAGGACTTCATCGCGCTGCCCAAGGCCAATGGATATCAATCGCTGCACACCGTGCTGAATAGCCCGTATGGCTTGCCGGTGGAAATCCAGATTCGTACCGAGGAGATGGATCTGGTAGCCGTCAAAGGCGCTGCTGCACACTGGCAATACAAAACCAGCCCGACCGGCAGTGAGGGCAGTGCCCAGGTGCGCACGACGG
>JANOGQ010000408.1:0-2167 GCA_031406105.1 Lysobacterales bacterium
ATGCGCAAGGCGGCGGAGATCGGTCGCGGCAGCCACACCCACATTGGCCAACTGGCAGATGTGGAATTGCGCATGAACGAGCTTTGGCAGCGCATACAACGCCCCGCCCTGCAGAACATCGAAGTGGATTGGGGCATGACAGCCGATTATTACCCGGAAATCATTCCCGATCTTTATGCCGGTGAACCTCTGTGGCTGGTGGCTCGCCTGCCTTCACAACCCCGCACTGTGCTCCTGCGCGGCGATTTCAAGGGCATGGATTGGCAACAGGAAACTGGCCCTCATGCTGCTGCGGGCAGTGAAAGCCTGGCCACACTCTGGGCCCGTGGCCGTGTGGAAGCCCTGCAGGACAGCCGTTTATTCCTGGAGATTGATGCCGACACAGTGCGCCAGTCTATTGTTGATGTGGCCTTGGAATTCGGCCTGCTCACATCCTACACCAGCCTGGTTGCGGTGGATCGCACGGCAGTACGACCCGCTGCTGCGAACCTTTTGCAGGATAACATCGGCAATCTCCTGCCGGCCGGCAGTGCCATGCAGGTTCATGGTTTTTCCAGCACAGCCAGCAACTGGCAACTGCAGTTGCTGGGTGCCGTGCTGTTGATATTGCTGAGCAGCAGCATGCTCTGGCTCGCTGTTCCTGTTCGCCCCCACCGCGGCAGCGTAAGCCTTCCCCGCCGCGCTAGCGGAAATCTCCCTGCCAGCGCCAGCGGAAATCCCACTGCACGCGCCAGCGAATACCTGCCCATTAATACCTCGCCCCGGCAGTTACCAACTTCGCGCCACAGCCCTGTTGCAGCCGTATTGTCTGTGCAAGAAGTGGCATGAAGTCCGGAACTATCCGGCCCCTGGCGGCGGTGGCCTGCACCGCCGCCCTTTTTTGCCTGCTGATCAGCCTGGGCATGGCCATGCATGCTGCCTGGATTCCACTCAAAGCCGAACTGGCGCAAGTGCTGTTGCAGCGCAGTTGGGAAATGCAGGAAAAGGGTTTGAATGCCCGTCCCTGGCCCTGGGCCGATACTCACGCAGTGGGGCGCTTGCATGCTCCGCGGCTGGGCATTGAACAGATCATTCTGGAAGGCAGTTCGGGCCGCAATCTGGCCTTTGGGCCCACGCTGGCGGAGCATAGCCTGCGCTTGCTGGACCTGGTCATCAACGGTCACCGCGACACCCACTTTAAATTCTTGCAGGAATTGCAAGCCGGCGATCAGCTGAGGCTGGAAACCGCAGCGGGTGTGCAGACCTTTCAGGTAGTTTCGCTGGAAGTCATCGACAGCCGCGCAGCCAATATGGTGCTGGAGCCAGGCTTGCGCAGACTCAGCCTGGTGACCTGTTACCCCTTTGATGCCAGCACCGTCGGCGGGCCATTGCGCTATGTGGTGACTGCCTTGCCGGTCGAAAGAGCAGGAGAAATCAGTTTCAGGCCGTTAACTGCTTCATCCGGCTGATGGTGGCCTGATAGCTGTCTGAACCGAATACGGCCGAGCCGGCCACGAAGGTATCAGCGCCGGCCGCAGCGATGTCGGCAATATTGTTCAATTTCACCCCACCGTCGACCTCCAGCCGGATGTCACGGCCGGACTGATCGATCATGGCGCGCACTTTCCGCAGCTTATCCAGAATGTAGGGGATAAAGGATTGCCCGCCAAATCCGGGGTTTACCGACATCAGCAAAACCAGATCCAGCTGGTCCAGCACCCAGTTGAGTTGTTCAACTGGCGTGGCCGGATTCAGCACCAGCCCGGCTTTGCAGCCCTGGTTGTGGATCAGCTGGATGGTGCGGTCCACGTGGCGACTGGCCTCGGGGTGAAAGCTGATCAGCGTTGCCCCGGCGGCAGCAAATTGCGGAATGATTTCATCCACGGGTTCAACCATCAGATGCACATCGATCGGCGCAGTGACGCCGTAGTTACGCAAAGCCTGGCAAACCATCGGGCCTATGGTCAGGTTGGGCACAAAATGATTGTCCATCACATCAAAGTGCACCCAGTCGGCACCTGCATTGAGTACCGCAGTGACGTCTTCACCCAGGCGGGCAAAATCGGCCGAGATAGAACTTGGCCTCCGGATTGAGCGAGCTGTTCGGAAAGCGAACCGGGAAGTCCTCGAGCAGCTTGATGGTCTGGCGCGGATCGTCCACTCCGAGCAGCGATCGCGCCCATAGCAA
>JANOGQ010000416.1:0-6930 GCA_031406105.1 Lysobacterales bacterium
CCTCAAATCCACGCTGAAAGGCTATGCGCCCAGCGTCTGGACACAGCAATTGACTGGCCGCTGGTCCCCGGGGCTACTCACCGCCAAGGTCAGTGGGTTGAAAGTACGGCTGGAACACATCAGTTTTAATTCCCGTTACGCCGAAACACCGCCACTGCATTGTGTTTGCTTGCTCTTGCAACGCGGCGCCGGACGGATATTCATGCCGGATGCAACACAGGAGTTACATCCAGGCGATGAGCTGTTGTTTGCCGGCCGCGAATCAGCCCGTATCGAAATTGCCTGGACCCTGACCGAGCCCGATATGGTGATTGCAAATGCCAGTGGAAAAATGCCACCGCGTGGCGCTCTCTTCCGCTGGTTGCAGCAACGCAAAAGCAGGTCGCTCAACTCCGGCTGAGGCAGAAAAAGGCAGTTCAGGGATGGATCAATCGGACCGTGTCAGTATGAATTCGTCTGCGTCAGCCTGGAAAGGAAACTGCTGCCGGATATCATCGACCTGCTGCAATTCAATACAAATCATCTGTGACTGCTCGATGTTTTGAAGATCTGCCAGCTCGGTGCCCAAGGGATCAAATGCCAGGCTGCGACCGGGGTATTTCAGGCCGTTTCCATCTTCACCCACCCGGTTGATGCCGATCACAAAGGACTGGTTTTCAATCGCCCGGGCACGCAACAGAGCCATCCAGTGGGCCACTCGTTTTTCCGGCCAGTTGGCTACGAAAATCTGCAGGTCATAATCCTTACGATTGCGACACCAGGCTGGAAAACGCAGGTCATAGCAGATCTGTGGATTGATACGCCAACCCCGCCAATTCCACACCAGCCTTTGAGTGCCCGCCGAATAACGCTTATTCTCGCCGCCAAATGCAAACAAATGCCGTTTGTCGTAATGATGTACAGCACCTTCGGGTGTCAGCAGGATAAAACGGTTATAGCGTTTGCCCTGCTCTACGATCACTGCGCTGCCGGCCATGGCTGCAGAATATTTTTGAGCCATGGATTGCATCCACTGCACCGTGGGTCCACTCATGTCTTCTTCCGGCAGGTCGGTGTCGCCGAGAAATCCGGTGGTAAAAGTTTCGGGGAATATGGCCAGATCGAACGCAGCGGTTTCAGCCGCTTTGGCCAGCAGCTCAGAGAGGTGAGCACGATTGGCAGCAGGATCTTTCCAGCTCAGCTGGGCCTGCACCATCAAAACCTGCAAACCGGAATCGCGGCTCAAATCCGGACCGTTCATGACGTGTGTTCGGGGCGCAAATGCGGGAACAGCAGTACATCACGAATAGACGCCGAGTTGGTGTAAATCATCACCAGCCGGTCTATGCCGATACCCTCGCCGGCGGTAGGCGGCATACCGTATTCCAGCGCGCGTATGTAATCGGCATCGTAGTGCATGGCTTCCAGATCGCCCGCATCCATGCTTGCCACCTGCAAGCGGAAGCGCTCGGCCTGGTCTTCCGGATCGTTCAGCTCGGAGAAGCCGTTAGCGATTTCGCGGCCAGCTATGAACAGTTCAAAACGATCGGTGATCAACGGATTTATGTCATTGCGGCGGGATAAGGGAGAAACTTCCGTGGGATAGCACGTAATGAACACCGGATCCTGCAGATGCTGCTCTGCGACGGCGTCAAACAATTCCATCAGGAGCCGCCCTGGCCCCCAGGATTTTTCCATGTGAATATCGCGCTTCTTGCAAGCCTCACGAAGCACAGCTTCATCAAACAAATCGGCGGTTTTCAGATCTTCAGCATAACGGCGCACAGCAGTTTCTACCGGCAAGCGTTCATAAGGCCCGGCGAAATTGATTTCCTGCCCCTGGTAAAGCAGCTTGGATGCACCGCCCGTCACATGTTGGGTCAGGCCGTGCAGCAGTGCTTCTGTCAGATCCATCAGGTCTTCGTAATCGGCATAAGCCCAATAGAATTCCATCATGGTGAATTCGGGATTGTGCCGGGTGGACACACCTTCGTTGCGAAAATTCCGGTTGATCTCGTACACCCGATCCAGGCCACCTACGATCAGGCGCTTGAGATAAAGCTCAGGTGCGATGCGCAGGTACATCTGCAAATCCAGCGCATTATGGTGGGTCACAAAAGGCCGCGCTGCTGCACCACCTGGTATGGGATGCATCATGGGCGTTTCCACTTCCAGGAATCCACGCCCCGGAGCTTCCATAAAGGCCCGAATGTAACTGATGATGGACGAGCGCATGCGAAACACCGCGCGTGATTCCTGATTCATGATCAGATCCACATACCGCTGGCGGTAACGCTGTTCGGTATCGGTCAGGCCGTGCCACTTTTCCGGCAAGGGTCGCAAGGCTTTGGCCAGCAGACGCAGCTCGTCCGGCTTGATCGACAGCTCGCCTTTCTGGGTGCGGAAGATACGACCTCGGCCGGCGATGATGTCGCCTACGTCCCAGTGTTTGAATTCCTGGAAAACGCCTTCCGGCAAATGGTCTCGTTGTATCACCAGCTGGATATCGCCGTCGCTGTCCTGCAAACGCACAAAGGCAATTTTACCCATCACGCGTTTCGCCATCATGCGTCCGGCAACGGCGAACTGTTCCTCAAGCCGCTCCATATCCTCGGCAACAACCTCCTCAAAACGGGCTGAAAGTTCACCCGCACTGTGGGTGCGCACGAAATCGTTGGGAAATGCTGCAGCGTGCCCGCGCAGGTCCGCCAGTTTTCGCCGCCGCTCGGCAATCAGCTTGTTTTCATCCTGCTGGGGCAGCGGGCTGGTGTTGTTGGTCTCGGTCTCACTCATGGCGCATGTTTTCCTGCAGTTTTATAGGCCGTGTTTCAGGGAAGCTTCGATAAAAGGATCCAGGTCACCATCCAGCACGGACTGGGTATTGCCGGTTTCAACCCCGGTGCGCAAATCCTTGATGCGGGATTGATCCAGAACGTAGGAACGGATCTGGCTGCCCCAGCCGATATCGGACTTGCTGTCCTCCAGCGCCTGGTTGGCTTCATTGCGCTTTTGCAGTTCCATCTCATAAAGCTTGGCGCGCATCTGCTTCATGGCCTGGTCTTTGTTCTTGTGTTGCGAACGCTCATTCTGGCATTGCACCACAATGTTGCTGGGAATATGCGTGATGCGCACGGCGGAATCGGTGGTGTTGACATGCTGGCCACCCGCACCGGAGGATCGATAAATGTCAATACGCAGATCCGCAGGATTGATATCGATCTCAATCTTGTCGTCAACTTCCGGGGAAACGAACACCGCCGCAAAGGAAGTATGGCGCCGGTTTCCGGAATCAAAGGGTGATTTGCGCACTAACCTGTGCACCCCGGTTTCAGTGCGACTCCAGCCATAGGCATACTCGCCCTTGATGTGGATGGTGGCACTCTTGATACCCGCCACATCACCTGCTGAAACTTCGATCAAATCAGTTTCCCAGCCTTTGCGTTCAGCCCAGCGCAAATACATGCGCAAGAGCATTTCCGCCCAGTCCTGTGCTTCGGTGCCGCCGGAACCGGACTGAATATCGAGATAACAGGGATTGGGGTCCATTTCGCCGGAGAACATGCGTTCAAATTCGAGTTGCGCAACTTCGGCTTCAAATTGTTGCAGATCCGCTGCCACCGCAGCCAGCACTTGCTCATCACTTTCTTCTTTGGCCAGTTGCAGCATTTCGGCCGCATCGTTCAAGCCGTGCAGCATTTTCTCCAGGGTCAAAACCACAATATCCAGCCGGGAACGTTCGCGCCCCAGTGACTGGGCTAATTCGGGATCGTCCCAGACCCGGGGATTTTCCAGCTCACGATTGACTTCTTCCAGCCGGTCGCGCTTGCCAGCGTAGTCAAAGGTACCCCCTGAGCCCTTCTGAACGGCTCTGCAGGTCTTCGATCTGATTATGTTTTTGATTGGTTTCCACGATAATTTACCGGATTTAGCGGGCACCCAAACAGGCACCACAGCGGACGCTCCAACAAAGCCGGGCATTTTACACCAAAGATTCCGGCAGTAAGTGTTTCGATCTGAGATTGACAAGCCCTTTACGGCCACTGCAAGCCACACTGAAACAAGACAGATTCAGGCTTCGCGAGTTATCATGCCAGCTATTATCTGCCAGCCCCAATCCGGGATTTTTGCATAACTGGGATTTGCAGCTGGTTTGGCTTTGGCCTTGCAGCCAGCCAAGCCCGCTGCCAATTTATTGATGCTGGTCTGTTAATTCTGCTGCAACATGAAAAACCGCAGCTCATTGATCCGAGGTAATGATGTGTCTGAAGTAACTTCCTTTCGCGCAGAGGTCCGCCACTGGCTGGACCAAAACTGCCCCCAGCCTATGCGCAATCCCATGGAGTCAGAAGCCGATGTCTGCTGGGGCGGCCGTAACGTAGTGTTCCAGAATGAGGCCCAGCAACAGTGGCTGCGCAACATGGCCAGCAAGGGGTGGACAGCGCCCACCTGGCCGGCGCAATACGGTGGTGGCGGACTGGACCGCACCGCAACAAAAGTTCTGCAGGAAGAGCTGCAGCGCATCACTGCGCGCATACCGCTCTACAGTTTTGGTATCTCCATGATCGGCCCGGCGATTCTCAAGTACGGCAGCGAAGAACTGAAAAGGCAGCATTTGCCGCCCATTGTCCGTGGTGAAATACGCTGGGCCCAAGGCTATAGCGAACCCAATGCGGGCTCCGACCTTGCCAGTTTGCAGGCCAGCCTGGTGGATCAGGGTGATCATTACCTGCTCAACGGTTCCAAAATCTGGACTTCTTACGGCGACCTCGGCGACTGGATGTTTTGCCTGGTGCGCAGTGACCGGGACGGCCCCAAACAGGGTGGCATCAGCCTGGTATTGTTCGACATGCGCACAGCGGGTGTGAGCACTCGCCCGATACGCCTGATCAGCGGCAAATCACCTTTTGCCGAAACCTTTTTCGATCAGGTGCGGGTCGAGAAAAATCAAGTGGTGGGCGAATTGAATGGCGGCTGGAGCGTGGCCAAGTATCTGCTGACCCACGAACGTGAAATGATCGGCGAGTCTGGCCTGGGGCAAGCCGGCACAGAGGCGCTGGGCGAGATGGTGGCAGCAGCCGTGGGGCTCGAGAATGGCCGTCTGGCTGATCCTTTATTGCGGCGTGACATTGCCCGCGTGGAAATGGACGAAAAGGCTTTAGCGCTGACTCTGGAACGGGCTCGCGATGAAGCCAAAGCGGGTGCCAGCCTTGGTGCCAGTTCCGCCATGTTCAAATACATCGGCACCGAACTCAACAAGCGTCGGCAGGAACTGCTGATGTCTGCGCAAGGCCTGCACGCACTGGATTGGTCCGGGCCGCAGAGCGATTCTGGACATCTGCCCAAATCCTGGTTGCGCTCCCGTGGAAATTCCATTGAAGGTGGTACCTCGGAAATCCAGTTGAACATTGTTGCCAAGCATTTGCTTGGCTTACCGGGGTAAATCATGGCTCTTGTATTGAATGAAGAACAAAGCATGCTGCAGCAATCCGCCCGGGATTTCCTGCAAAAGACAGCGCCGGTCAAGCAGCTGCGTACTTTACGTGACCAGAGCAGTGCCAAGGGATATAGCGCTGAAGTCTGGCAGGAAATGACAGCCATGGGTTGGCCCGCCATGATCATTCCGGAGGAGTTTGGTGGCCTGGGTTTCGGCTACACCGGTATGGGAGTGGTGCTGCAGGAAACCGGCCGCACACTCACGGCCAGCCCGCTGTTTTCCAGTGGCCTGGTGGCCGCCAGTGCTTTCCTCATGCTGGCCAATGAACAACAAAAATCCCGTTATCTTTCGGGCATTGCCAGTGGCGAAATGCTGTGCAGCCTGGCCTGGGACGAAACACTCCGTTATCAGCCGGAAAACATTACATGCAGCGCCACCCGGAAAAATGGCGCTTATCTTCTGAGTGGCAACAAGCTGGGCGTGATCGATGGCATGTCTGCCAGCCATTTCCTGGTGGCGGCCGTCATTGCGGGTGAAGCGGATGTATCTCTGTTTGTGGTTCCGGCTGATGCCGCTGGCGTTTCCCGCACCGCCTTTCATGCCCTCGATACCCATGTGCTGGCCGAACTGCAGTTGCAGGATGTGGTGCTGGATAGCGAAGCACGGCTGGGTGGCCAATCTTTCAGCCTGGAAAAGCTTTACCGTTTGCTGGATATTGCCCGCATCGGTCAATCTGCCGAGCTGATGGGGGTCGCCGCTGAATGCTTCGAACGTACCCTGGTTTACCTGCGTGAACGCAAGCAGTTCGGTGTACCGATAGGCAGCTTCCAGGCATTGCAACATCGGGCCGCCATACTCTACAGCGAACTCGAATTGTGCAAATCGCTGGTTTTGGGTGCACTGCAGAAGTTGG
This sequence comes from Lysobacterales bacterium, assembly GCA_031406105.1. GTDB lineage: Bacteria > Pseudomonadota > Gammaproteobacteria > Xanthomonadales > SZUA-36 > JAWXBM01. The sequence continues at coordinate 6,327 of JANOGQ010000416.1, forward strand.
ATGAAGGCCTGGTGGATCTGGCGGAAACTGCGAGTTTGTGTAAATCCAAACTCAGCGAAATCGCCATGCTGGCGACTTCCGAAGGCATACAGATGCACGGCGGCATAGGCATGACGGATGAGTTTGAAATCGGCTTTTTCTACAAGCGGGCGAGGATAGTCGAAACCCTTCTGGGTGATCGTTATTTTCATCTTGACCGGTTTGCCCGCCAGCGCGGTTACTGAATTGATGCAGAAATTCTTGATGCAGGTTTGCTATGGGAGTGAGCCCAGATGAGGCTAGTGAATGAATACCTTGGTTCTTTGTTCAGCCTGCAAGGCCGCAAAGCCCTGGTGACCGGTGGTGGCAGTGGCATAGGCCTGATGATCAGCCGCGCACTGGTGAGTGCCGGAGCTGAGGTCTTTATCGCTTCACGCAAGCTGGAAGCCTGTGAAAAAGCTGCTGATTCGATGCAGGGCTTGCCCGGCAAATGCATTCCCTTGCAAGCGGACTTGCAGAATGAAGACGGCGTTAACCTGCTGGCGCAGGTCATGTCAGAGCGTTGTGAACAACTGGACATCCTGATCAACAATTCCGGCCGCAGCTGGGGTGCGCCCGAGCACTG
>JANOGQ010000431.1:0-14259 GCA_031406105.1 Lysobacterales bacterium
TGCCATCTGACTCGCGGAAACGAACCACAGTGGAATTCGCACCATGACGAACAATCTTGACCTGAATAGTTGCGTACCATTCTTCACCCCGCTGAACCAGTTCAAGGCAATGGTTGGCAATAGTGGGGTTGTTCTCGAGCAGATTTGCGCTCCAGACCACATCAGCACAAGTGGGAGCCTGGGCTGAAACGTTCACTGAGAAACCTGCAATAGCCGCCAGGGCCAGCACAGAAACAGGTGTTGATTTTTTCATAGCTGCCTCATTCGATTCATAGTCCAGTCTATCAGCGTTGCTCAGAATTCAGAATTTCGCAATTTAGCCTGGCAAATTCTGCGAGTTCGTTCGTTGCCTTTCGAGCCTCCGGTAAAACACCAAAAAGGGTAAAGACGTGAGGCATATCGGGCCAGATACTGATTTTGGTGCTAACGCCCTGGCTGCGTGCCTTGGCTTCGGCCATGACACTGTTATCCAGTAACACTTCAGCAGCGCTGACCTGGAACATCAATGGGGGGAAACCGCTGAAATCTCCCCAATACGGGCTGGCCAGTGGATCGGTCGGTTTGTTGTTACCCAAATACCAGTGCCGGAACAGCATGACCGTGGATAGACGGAACATGCTGTCTGACTGCTCGTTGTCAATAACTGAACGACCAATACTGCTCAGATCGGTAGCTGGCGAAATCAATAAAGCACAAGCTGGCATAGCCCTGCCCGCGTCACGCAGTTGGCCCAGCAGGCCCAGGCTGAGAGCGCCTCCGGCAGAGTCCCCACACAGTACCACCTGGCCTGGATCAAGGCCTGTTTCCAGCAGGGCATTCCAGGCCGTGAGACTGTCCTGTGAAGCTGCAGGAAAGGGATGCTCGGGCGCAAGACGATATCCAGGTACCCAGGCGTCCATACCCAACTCCAGCGCCAGTCGTCCGGCCAGGGCCGTGTGAGTGTTGGGAGTTTCAAGACACCAGGCTCCCCCATGCAGCAGGAATAAGGTGCCTTTTGTGCCGCCCTCTCTCGGGCTGATATAACGAGCGGGCACACCCCCAAGGCTATCGTCTCGCCATTGCATTTCCCTGGGCATCAGGTCAAAACGCTTGTCGAGGCGAGCGACAACGCTGCGGTAATCCCCCACCTGTTTACCCTGCGGTGACTTCTTCACCATCAGGCGCAGGTACCAATTCATCATTCGGGCTTGCCAGCTGATCATCAAACGGAATTCCTGACAGCGATTGATCGCGATACTGGTATACCAGAGCACGGGCCCGCGTGCACCTTTTGGCTCATCCCTGAAGGCCCGGCATGCAAGCCAATAGCCGGCAGCAGATCAAGTTTGGGTTGATGTGCTAAAGCCGGGCATGCTCTCAGCTCTACGATTGTTCCGGAAAACAAGGCTCACACAGCAGTTCAGTTTTGACTGAGCTGGCGATGAAACAATCTTCATGAGCCTGCTCATGCATCTGCTGCTGCTCAGCACGGCTGGGCAAACACTCACCTGAGAATTTTACTTCTGGCCGCAATGTGACCCGGATCATGGCGAGTTTTCCGTCGGCATTTTTCGCCAGCAGCCCAATGGCCACATCCCGGTAGGAATCCACCACAAATCCTCGATTCGCTGCAACCGACAGGAACCAGAGCATATGACAGCTGGCTAGAGAGGCCACGAAAGCTTCCTCAGGATCGACGGCAGCCGCATCGGAATAAGGCAGCGGCACCACCTGCGGCGATGAGGAGGCGGGCACTTCAACACCACCGTCAAAACGCAGCAAATGCCTTCGGCTGTAGCGCTTGTTGAGAAATTCCTGATCGCCCCTCAACCAAAGGATCTCTGCAGTGTACTTTGCCATTCACCAACTCCTCCACCGCAAATAGTGGTTGATGCAGGCATTGTAGAATGCCCGTCAGGCATTGGGTACCGCTCAGCGAGCCTTCAGAGCCTGCTTCGCCTATACTTACAGGCCTTTGAAAATCCATTTTCCTCCAATACTGACGTGCAAAATGCCCGGAGACTGCCTCATCGTGCCCATATTCCTGAAAAATCACCAATGGATAGCATCTGCAATTACCCTTAGCCTGATTCTGTCGGCCCCACTATCCGCAGATCCTGAAGCACCTATCATCCAGCCTGGTGCGCCCGGACAAGAAGTGCGAGAGCTCAGCGCAGAGGAAGCTATCCGCATCGCAGTCACCCGCTTTTCGCCGGATGATGTGCGTTTCATGCAGGACATGATTCCGCATCACCACCAGGCCTTGCTGATGTCTGAACTGGCACCGGACCGCACCAACCAACCAGAAGTGCTGGAAGCCGCGAAGCGCATCGAGGCCTCCCAGCAGGATGAAATCGCCTTCATGCAGCAATGGTTGACCGAGCGTGGGCAAACAGCCCCGGACCCTGCAGATCATGCTGCCATGCATCACGATCACAAACTCATGGCCGGTATGGCCTCAGCCGAACAGATGGCTGAACTTGCAGCTGCGGAAAGCACTGACTTTGACCGTTTGTTCCTGCAATTGATGACCAAGCACCATGAAGGTGCAGTGAAAATGGTGGAAAAACTGCTCGAACAACCCGGCTCCGCCTTCGACCCGACGCTGTTCGAGTTCAGCACCGATATCACCAACGATCAGACCGCCGAGATTGAGAAAATGAATCTCTTGCTGGTCGGCCTGTCCACCGATCCGCGTGCCGGGCTGAAAGCAGGCTTGACAGATGCCGGGTCGGCTATCCTGAACCTGGAATTGGTGGCCGCATTGCCCAGGCCGGATGGATTCTTCGATCCCGCCAATCCATCAGAATTACCCCTGAACAAACTCCCTGTGGATTCCGCCAAACTGGCCAAGGACAAAAAAGCCAAGAAAAGCAAAAAAGACGAGGAGAACAATAAAGAGAAGGAGGAGACAGAGACAGGCGAGCCAGAAGAACGCTATCCGCTGCTGGGCTTTGCCAATACGGATATTGCATTTGCCAACGATCTTCTGGTGGCTGGCAGCTATCATGGCTTCAACATCTACCGCTTGGGCGAGGACGGTGTACCCGGATTAATCAGCTCGGTGGTCTGCCCGGGTGGACAAGGTGATGTCTCCATAGTTGAACATCTGCTGATCATGTCGGTGGAAGAGATGCGCGGTCGTCTGGACTGCGGACTGGAAGGCATTAGCAAAGATGTCAGTGCAGAACGCTTTCGCGGTATCCGCATTTTTGACATTTCCGATCCGCAAAAGCCCAAACAGGTAGGTGCAGTGCAAACCTGTCGCGGCTCACACACCCATTCTGTGGTCTCCGGGCCAGACGCAGAGGGCAAGATTATCGTTTATGTTTCCGGCACCGGGGACATTCGCAAGGAAGAAGAATTACCCGGCTGTGTCAACGAATTGCCGGGCGACAGCCGCACTGCCCTGTTCCGTATTGATGTGATAGAAATCCCCTTGATGGCTCCAGAGAATGCACGCATTGTGGCCAGCCCCACGGTATTTGCCGATCCGCAACAGGCTACGCTGGCTGGTCTGTGGCGCGGCGGTGACCATGGCGAAGAGACGCAGGAAACCAATCAGACGGATCACTGCCATGACATCACGGTATTCCCTGAACTGCAGATTGCAGCCGGTGCCTGCTCGGGCAATGGCATCCTGTTCGACATTTCCGATCCGCTGAATCCACAACGCCTGGATGCAGTGGTCGATACTGGTTTTGCCTACTGGCATTCCGCCACTTTCAACAACGATGGCACTAAGGTGCTGTTCACTGATGAATGGGGAGGTGGCAGCCGGCCGCGCTGCCGCGCCTATGACCCTATCACCTGGGGTGCTGATGCGATTTACGATATTGTCGATGGCAAGCTGCAATTCCGTTCGCACTACAAAATTCCGGCACCGCAAGTGGAGCAGGAAAATTGCGTGGCCCACAACGGCTCTATCGTGCCGGTTCCGGGTCGCGATATTTTTGTGCAATCCTGGTACCAGGGGGGCATTTCCGTTATCGATTTCACCGACTCCGCCAATCCGGTGGAAATTGCCTATTTTGATCGCGGCCCCATCAACGACGAGCACCTGGTGCTCGGTGGTTATTGGTCATCCTATTGGTACCAGGGCAGGATCCACGCTACAGAAATTTACCGTGGACTGGATGTTTTCAGGCTTTTACCCAGTGAGTTTTTAAGCGCCAATGAAATTGTCGCTGCCGAACTGGCAGACCAGGGATCTCTGTTCAACCCGCAACAACAATTCCAGGTCAGATGGCCAGCGGAGCCTGCGGTAGCGCTGGCGTATCTGGATCAATTGCAGCGTAAACAGGTTTTACCAGAACAACTGGCTACCGAGCTTGCGGAAGCTCTAGGCCAGGCACAGTCAGCAAGCTCTGCCGGAGATACGAAAAATATCTCCAGCCGGTTGCTGCTGCTGGCATCAAAGCTGCCTGCGGAAGCAGCGGATGCAGCCTCGACCAGTCGCTTGCAGAATCTGGCTGGCACGCTGCAGGCTTTGGCTGAGCGCTATGTCATGTGATTCCGGATCTTCCGAACTTCGGAAAAATGATGGCGAAATAGATGCTTTCAAGATTGACCTGACGATGAGTGACAGGCTGCGCGAGCATATCCACAGCCGATTGCGACAGCACCCCTTGCAAACCATTCCGATCACAGACAAGCATCATGCCGCTGTTGCTCTGACCGTCCTTGACCGCAGAGAGCAGGTGAATTTAGGTGACATTCCATTCCATCCGCACGAGGCCAGCCAGGCTGGCCTGATTCTCACCATACGTGCAGCAAGATTAAAAAATCACGGAGGCCAGCGGGCTTTTCCAGGTGGTCGGGTTGACCGGAATGAAACGGCTGAACAGGCAGCTTTACGGGAGCTTGAAGAAGAAGTGGGGCTGCGGCTAAACCCGGAACAGGTTCTGGGCAGGCTGGATGATTATGAAACCCGTTCTGGTTTTGTAATCACACCTGTGGTCGTCTGGGGTGGCAATGTCGGTGAGCTGCGCGCTAACCCGGCAGAAGTTGAATCCATACATCGCATCCCATGCAGCGAATTGCTGCGCAGTGATGCGCCGATTCTGCAATACAAGCGCAGGTCCGAGCATCCTGTGCTGAAAATGCCCCTGGGCAATGACTGGATAGCAGCGCCAACGGCAGCATTGGCCTACCAGTTCAGGGAGGTTGCCCTGCTTGGAAAGGCCACCCGGGTTGCCCATTTTGAACAGCCTCGATTTGCCTGGGCCTGATCCGACTCAAACTGAATCGGCCCTTACTTTTCCCGCGCCAGCCTCTTCTGTTTGCGCAGCAGCTTGGGCCCACACCAGAGCCAGAAGCCGGTGACGGTAAAAAGCAGCAGAGCCAGCCCCATGGTGGTGGTGTAAGCGAGTTTGAACAGGCCATTGTTCCAGCCCATCAGCTTATCCACCAGGGAGCCGTCATGGATTTGCTCGATGAAATCCGAACGCCTGGTTTCCAGATTCAGTATCTCGCCCGTGGCCAGATCGATCTGCAAACTCTGGTAATGGTCTGCGAACAGAATTTTGGCAACACCTTTGCCAGGTCGGACATCAATGCGGTCAATTTCGGCAGACAGTTCAGCTGACACCGATTCGCGGAGGTAAGCCTGGGCTTTGGCGCTCACCTCATTCAGAGGCAGCCATTCCGCCTGATTCACCGAGGTGCCGCTGCGGGTTTCAGCCAACAGTAAATCACCCGTATGCTTCTTCCACCCCAGCAGCAAGCCACTCACAGCAACTACAAAGAAAAATGCGAACAGAAAAGTGCCGGTCAGCCTATGTAGCTTGCGGAAAATTCTGAGCACTTTGGCCCGCTTATGATGTTGCTTCAGATCAGTACTTATTTGCATTCCAACTCCACTAATCGATTTCCGCGATAAGCTGGGGCAGATTTGCTCTGTCGCCACCATGCCGGGGGAAGCAGTTCACACCTCTAATGAGCCTGAGCGAACCAAGGCAGACGGTTCACTCTTGCCTGGCTTCAATGGCAATGGACTCCCACAAACTGCTGCCAGAACAGCTCGCAATGCTGGCAAAAATCTCATCAGACTTGCCCACGGGCGAGGATGGATCGTAAGCATCATAAAACGTGCCCCAGGCTTCCAGCGATGGTGCACGGATCACAAACTCGAATGCTTCGGCGCTATCGGCAACAGCGATCGGCCAGCGAATTTCCAGTTGCAGCCTGTCTCCACCACGCATGCTGCGGGCTGCTTGCAGCCAGTCTGATGCCACGGCACGAACTTCATCCAGGTTGTGCCCCGCCTGCAACTTACAACTCCAGACCTGCTCAAACTCATTCGCCTGTGCCGGGCTGGGCCAAAGTGAAACAAAGCTCAAAAACAGCAGGTAGCATGAAAGGCGATGCATGACAGGCTCCGGATTGATTGGCTTTCTATGGTACAAATGAAAAGCTGCCAGCATTCTACAAGACGCCAGCCAGAAAGTGCGGAACCGGGATTTTCAGCGCCGCGATCAGAGCCAGCGATAATCGAAGCCCCGGGATTCCAATTGCCTGTATTCAGAGCATGCTTGATCAGTTATCGCGCCGAAGCCAGAGCCTGTTAGAGTTCACAACATGCCTAGCCGACACAGCGCCCATCACGCCAGCAAACTGGAAGCCAAATTCAGGCATGCCCTGGGCCTGCATCAACAAGGAAAACGGCAACAGGCCAACAAGCTGTATCGCTCCGTGCTGAAGGCGAGGCCAGACCACAGTGGCGCCCTGCATTACCTGGGCCTGCTGTCACACCAGGAAGGTGATAGCGAAGCCGCCATCCGGCTGATCGGCAACGCCATCCAGCGCCAACCTGACTATTTCGATGCCATCGTGAATCTCGGCAATGTCCTGCAGCAGCAGGAACGTCATGGCGAAGCTGCCGAATGCTTCCAGCAAGCCATTGCCCTGCGGCCTGTTGAGGCAGCCGCGTACAGCAACCTCAGCGTCAGCCTGCGCCGCCTGGAACGGCTGGAGGATGCTATCAAAGTGGGTCGCAGAGCCGTGGAACTGGATTCGCAATACCTGATTGCCTGGTACAACCTCGGTAATGCCTACAAGGTAGCGCAACAATTTCAACAAGCCATTGTCTGCTACCAGCAGGCCATCGACATCAAACCGGATCTTTCACTGGCGCATGATGGGCTCTGCCAGGCCACGTTCCAGCTGGAGCAAGGCTCCTCATTGGGGCGGAATACATTCAGCCAGACTCAAAAAGCTTATGAACAATGGCTCGCTTGCGAGCCCGATAACGCACTGGCGCAATTCATGTTGCAGTCGATACGGGGCAGCAGCGCCATGTTGCGGGCGCCCAACGATGCCATACGCAACACGTTTGACCAGTTTGCGGCCAGTTTTGAATCGCACCTTGAAAGCCTGGAGTACAAGTTTCCCCAAATGTTGGCAACGCTGCTGCAGAAACTTCTGGGCTTACCACAAGCCTCTTTGAAGGTTCTGGATGGAGGTTGCGGCACCGGCCTTTGTGCCCCGGCGCTCAAACCCTGGGCCGAAAAGCTGATCGGCGTGGATCTGTCCGGCGCCATGCTGTCCAAAGCGAGGCAGAAAAAGCTCTACGACGGCCTGTTCGAAGCGGAACTGACACATTTCCTGCAGCAAAACGAAGGCGCTTTCGATCTGGCTGTTATTGCTGACACACTTTGCTATTTCGGCGATCTGCAGGAGGTTCTGCCGGCCTTGTTCTATGCCCTGGGCAAAGGCGGCACGGTGCTGTTTACGCTGGAGGCTTCGGGCTCTGCTGACAATCCCCAAGGATTCCGCTTGCATCCACAAGGTCGCTACAGCCATAGCGAGAGCTATGTGGAGAAAATTCTCGAAGAATGCGGCTTTTGGCAGATTCAGATCAGCCATGAATCAATGCGGCAGGAAGTCGGAGCGGCGGTGGCCGGACTGGTGGTTTCGGCGCGGAAGAGGTAACTATGAAAATCAGGTTTTGAGCTCTTCACCCAGGCTTCATCCGGAAATCAGCTGCCGCACACAACCCCCTTGCACCCGGAAATTCTGCGAATGCAGCGGATTTTTTCGTGTGCGATCAAACAAAGAATTGTGTATTCTGGGCACCTGCAATATCTCAGGACCGGATTCATGTTTGGGGTGAAATCATCAGGCGGAGCTTCCGCTTTTAAAAGCGGCTTTGCCATGGCCTTGCTGCTTGCCCCTTTATCCGCTTTTGCTGCAGGAGGTGAATTACCACCGTTGGTGCACGATATCGGCATTGCCCTGTTTTTGTCCGGTTTTCTCGCCGTCCTGTTTGCCCGAATCAAATTTCCAGCCATAGCCGGATACATCCTCGGCGGCTTACTCGCCGGCCCCCTGGCGCTGGGCCTGGTGACGGACCCGGCCAACGTCGACACCATCGCCCAGCTTGGCTTTGTGTTTTTGCTGTTCGTGCTGGGTCTGGAAATTGACCTGAGCAAAATCAAGAAAAGTGGCCGCACCATCATAGGCACTGGCTTGATCAGCGTACCTCTGATTACCATTTTCGGATTTGCCGCAGCCAAGTTACTGGCTCTGCTAGGCTTTGCTGCCATAATTGGCGATGGCCTCGGGGCGCTTTACATAGGCCTGGCTATTTCAGTTTCCTCTACCCTGCTGGTGGTCAAGCTGTTTCAGGAAGCTTTTGAACTGGATACCGCACCGGGGCGGCTCGCTCTGGGCATCCTGGTGATGGAAGACCTCTGGGCCATTGTGATCATCCTCTTGCAACCCAGCCTGGAGAATCCTGAACCCCTGGCTATCCTCGCCTCGTTTATCGGCATTGCCCTGCTGGGCGGCCTCGCCATACTGGTATCGCGCACTGTCATTCCTGTCACCTTCCGCTGGATCGCCAAGACTCCCGAAATCATCCTGGTGGGCGCCCTGGCCTGGTGTTTCAGCATGGTGTTCCTGGGCGGTACGCTGGATGCTGTAACCATGGCAGTGATGGACTATAACTTCCACATTAATGTAGCGCCCGGGATGGCTGCGCTGATTGCTGGTGCAACCATCGCCACCTTGCCCTACTCGACTGAGATCATCACCAAGGTAAACGTGGTCAAGGATTTCTTCCTGGTCCTGTTCTTCGTGAGTCTGGGACTTTCCATTCCCACACCCAGCGGTGGGGGTGTTTTAGTGTTGGCAATTGCCATTGCAGTGGTAGCCATCATCGCCCGACAGCTGATCCTGTTCCCTCTGCTTTACTGGACAGGTGCGGACCGCCGCAATGCCGAGGTCACCGCAGTGCGCATGGCGCAGATTTCCGAGTTCAGCCTGGTGGTAACATTCCTGGGTATCACGCTGGGCCATTTGTCGCCTGATCTTGCCACGGCCATCATTCTCGCCTTCGTATTAACCGCACTGACCACGGCGCCGTTCTACAAATATGCTTACGATATTCATACCTGGATGTCGCCCTTTCTGCGCCTGCTTGGCTTCAAAAGCCCACCCCGTTCCGACAGTGACGACGAACGCGAGTGGCGCCTGGCCATATTGGGCTTTCACCGCATCGCGTCCTCGCTGCTGCACGACATTGCACGTGATGATCCGGCCTTGCTCAAAGATACCCTGGTAGTTGATTTCGCAGTTAATCTGCACGACAAAATCCGCAAATTCGGTGCGCATGTGGATTATGGCGATCTGTCGAACCCCGAAACACTGCATCACGCGGGTGTGGACCGTGCGGAGATCGTTATCTCCACGATTTCGGACGATATCATGCGAGGTATCAACAATGCCGAGCTGGTAACTTCTGTGCGCAAGATCAACCCAAACGCTCTGATCATTGCCAACGCCGTTAATCTGGCGGATGTAGATATCATTTACGCTGCCGGGGCAGATTACGTTTTTGTCTCAAGACTGGACAGCGCCGCAGCACTGGGTGAGGCCATAGCATACGCACTCAACGGCTCCTTGCCTGAGTACCGGGATAAGCGTGAAAAGGCTCATGGCAAGCCAGGATCGCGCGAGGAAGTGCTGCCTTAGCCAGCTAGCGTCGTCGACCGCAGGCCTCATGATCCTTCACTCCCCGTTTACGCCTGCGGGTTCATTCTGCGATAACAATCCTGAGTCAGAATCATGCATATGAGAACCTGGAAAATCATTGCGGCATCGTTGCTGTGCCTGTTATTTTTGGCCAGCTGCGGCGGCTCGTTTGCCTATAATCGCCTGGATTGGCTGATTCCCTGGTATGTGGATGCTTATGTCGATCTCACCGGCGAACAACGCCAGTCACTACGCGATCAGCTCACACCACTGCTGAAATGGCACAGGCATGAGGAACTGGCCAGATACCAGCAATTACTCTTTCAGATTGAAGCAGCGCTTGAAGATCCGGTCACGGTTGGCCAGTTGCAAAACTGGGTGGACGAGCTGTCGCAGGCTTTTGCACGGACTGAAGAGACCATGCTGGACCTGGCTCTGGAATTCGGTGCCAGCATCAGTGCTGAACAAATGGAAGAGTTCATCCTGAGCCTGAACAAACAGCAGGATGAGTATGAAGAAGAGTTTCTTGCTCGCACAGCCGAAGAATACTTCAAAGAAAACACCGAACATCTGCAGAATTTGCTGAAACGATTTCTTGGCAAGCTGAACGCAGAGCAGAACAAGCGGCTGGAACAAGGGGTTCTATCCATGCAGAGATTTGACGGCCTGTGGCTGAAGGACCGTCGGCAATGGCTGCACCAGCTGGAACCCCTGCTGGAGCGCAAAACCGGCTGGCAGGAGCAAGTCAGGACTGCCTATGGTAAGCGGAGTGACAGGCGACCAGCGCAGTATCAGCAGGTGGTTGATTACAATACTGAGCTTATCTCACAGGCCCTGGCGGAGGTTCTGAATTCCAGAACGGCAGAACAGCGGGCGAACACTCGGCAGGAATTGCAGGATTTGCAAATCAATTTGCAAAAGTTGATGGATGAGCCCGGCGCACAAGCACCTGAGCTATCAACACAGTAAGAGATGCAACAGCATCAGTCGATCACAACCAGTTCGGTACCGGCAATCCTTTGGAGCGCAGAAACTCCGGATTGAATAGCTTGGACTGGTAGCGTGTACCGGAGTCACACAAAATGGTAACAATGGTGTGACCCGGGCCCAGCTGACTGGCCAGTTTGATAGCACCTGCCACGTTGATGCCACTGGAGCCGCCCAGGCATAGCCCTTCCTCAGACAACAGATCAAACAGAACAGGCAAGGCTTCCTCATCGCTGACCTGGAGCGCTTCATTGATGGGTGCGCAGGCGATATTGGCGGTGATGCGGCCCTGGCCTATGCCCTCAGAAATGGAATTTCCCTCACTGCGCAATTCGCCATGTTTGAAGTAATGGTACATGCATGAGCCCATGGGGTCAGTTACTGCCACAAGTACATCAGGATTCCGTTCGCGCAGATAACGGCCCACTCCTGAAATGGTGCCACCCGTACCGATGGCACAGCAGAACGCATCCACCTTTCCGTCCGTCTGTTGCCAGATTTCCGGGCCAGTAGAACGATAATGGCCATCGCCGTTATCGGTGTTTTCCCATTGGTTGGCGTAGAGCACACCATTGCATTCTGTTTTGGCCAGGGTCTCAGCCAGTCGCGCTGCCACGTGCACGTAGTTTTCGGGATTCTTGAAAGGAACGGCGGGCACTTCGCGCAGCTCAGCCCCCAGCAAACGGAGTGCCGCTTTCTTTTCCTCGGACTGGCTGTCAGGAATGGTGATGACGGTGCGGTAACCGCGCGCATTGGCCACCATAGCCAGGCCAATTCCGGTATTCCCCGCGGTGCCTTCCACAATCACACCACCCGGCCGCAGTTCGCCACGAGCCTCGGCATGGAGAATGATGTACTTGGCTGCGCGATCCTTCACTGAACCACCCGGATTCATGAACTCCGCCTTGCCGAGGATGTTGCACCCAGTCAGCTCTGAAGCTTTGCGCAGCCGGATCAGGGGCGTATTGCCGATGGCATCGAGAAGTGAATCGCAGGGCCTGGTCATGGTATTGCGTTCATCGCGCTGCCAGCAGTCAATATCCTGCCGATGCTCCGTCGAAGCGCATCTCGGTGCCACCCCAGTAAACACCATTATCCGGATCACGCCAGACGGCTTGATATCCTCCGAAGGAGCCGGAATAAGCCCGCTCTCCGTGACTCACGGTATGACCCCGCTTTCTTAGTTCAGCAATAATGGCCTCGCTCACCCCAGCTTCCACACTGACAGTGCCTCCATCGAGCATCCTGCCGCCAGTGGGCTGTGAGGCAGATTGATGCACTAAACGGGCCGCATCACCGGCCTGTTGCACGTTCATGCCGAAATCCACCAGATTGGCAACGATCTGCGCATGGGCTTGCGGCTGCAGATAGCCCCCCATCACACCAAATGCCATCAGCGGTTCACCGTCTTTCATGATGAATGCCGGGATGATGGTGTGAAAGGGCCGCTTGGCTGGCGCGTAGACATTGGCATGGCCGGGTTCCATGGTGAAAGAACTGCCGCGATTCTGCAACGCAAACCCCGTGCCTTGCGCCACGATGCCACTGCCGAACTCCCAGAAATTACTCTGGATAAACGAAACCATCATGCCGCTGCTGTCTGCTGTGGCCAGATAGGTGGTGTCGCCGTGCAACGGCGGTTGACCGGCAGGCACACTTTGCGCTGCCCGTTGCAGATTGATCAGTGCCGCCCGTTCCTTTGCATATGCTTCAGAAAGCAGGAAAGATAAAGGAATTTCGGAAAAGTCAGGATCTGAGTAAAATTTCGCACGGTCTTCGTAAGCGAGTTTGCTGGCTTCGGCCAGGATGTGCCAATAGTCGGCACTGCCTCTTCCCTGCTCAGCCAAGGGGAACTGCTGCATGATATTCAGCATCTGCAATGCCGCAATACCCTGCGAGTTGGGCGGTAATTCGTAAACATCATAGCCCCGATAATTTACCGACACAGGTACCACCCATTCACCGCTGTGGGCGGCCAGATCACTGGCCTGAAGATGGCCACTGGCTGCCTGCACTGCGGCAACGATACGCTGGCCGATATCGCCTTTGTAATAAGCATCACGGCCACCTGCTACCAAACGCTCATAACTGTCGGCCAGGTCGGGGTTGGAAAATACCTCGCCTGCTGCGGGCGCTGTGCCATTGGGGGCATAAACGCGCAGCAGTTCAGCGATATCAGCTTCTTTCAGATTATCACCCGGAAATTCAGTCAAGGATGCGGCCCAGGTATGGGCATCGACTTCCGTGATCGCCACACCTGCTCGTGCATACTGAATGGCCGGAGCAAGCAGTTCGGCCATCGGCAACTTGCCAAACCGCTGATGCAGAGCAAACCAGCCATCCACCGCACCCGGAACGCTGACAGCCAGAGCGCCGAACAAAGGCAAGGACTTGCCTTCACCTAATCGAGCCAACATCGCCGGGAAATCAAATCCGGCCGGAGTGCGACCACTGCCGTTATAAGCTACCAACTCTCGCGATTTCGGATCCCAGACTATGGCGAACAGATCACCACCGATGCCGCAAGCGTAGGGCTCCACGAGTGCCAGCATGGCGTTGGCAGCAATGGCAGCATCAATGGCACTGCCACCATTCTTCAGGATATCCACTGCAATCGCCGAAGCAATCGGGTGGGAAGTAGAAGCCATGCCATTGCGGCCCAACACCGGACTGCGTGTGGCAAAACGATCGCCGGTATAGCGTGTGCCGTAGTCTGTGTTTGCCGCAAAAGCAGGATTAACTGTCATCACCAAAACCAACAAACAACATCTCGCCCACATGGAGGCTCTCCGCAATCAAGAAAATAAGTTAACCCACAAACATGCCGTTGAAGGCTGACCGGGATCAGGCCGCTCCGGAAAGATGCAGGCAGAATTATGGGCGGCAGCGATACACACCAAAAGTCTGTGTGCCATCCACTATAGCGGTCTCGGCCACAATGGTGTCACCACCCATGCGTGCAGCTTCATTGCGCGCCAGGGTTTCCAGCTCACCCGCTACCTTGGCGGCGTTGCGTTCCACACCTGCCACCCGACTTTTGAGGGCAGATTCAAGTGCGCCTTTACGCTCACAGTTATTGATGCCCTGGGCCTGAGACACCACCACCTTCTCGCCTCCCTCCGTGGGCTTTACCCAGGTACAGGCTTGCAGGCTGGCCAGTGCAAAGGCCAGTGCAATGGCCAGTGCAATGGCCAGTGCAATGGTGAGAAAAAAGCGGTGCGGAAATGTAGAAATAGTCATATGGGAATCGGCCTGATTGCAGCTAGTGCGGCCCAGAATGCACAAGGCAGGGTCTGGGGGCAAGTCGAATACAAAATT
>JANOGQ010000491.1:0-2647 GCA_031406105.1 Lysobacterales bacterium
ATACTTCTGCTCCGCCCTGGGTGATCCAGAGCCTGTTCGTCATCGTCGGCGTGGGTTTTGTGTTTGCCCTGATCTTTTCCTGGCTTTACGAACTCACCCCCGAAGGCGTAATGAAGGAATCTGAGGTTCCGCGCGAACGCTCCATCACCTACCACACGGCAAAGAAACTCGATTACCTGACGATTGCGCTGCTGCTGGGTGCCGTCGCCTACCTGGTGGTGGACCGCTACGTGCTGGAGGCGCCGGTCGCCACGAACCCAAGTGTCGTGGAGGGCGTTCCCGCGGGAACGTCCGGCGCAGTGACCGCCGATACTGCCACATCGACTACCGCAGTGCCCGCATCGCCCACCGCAGAGCCCAACTCCATCGCCGTCCTGCCGTTTTCCGATCTCAGCGAAGCCGGCGACCAGGCGTATTTCTCCGATGGCATCGCCGAGGAACTGCTCAACCTGCTGGTGCGCGTGGAGGGCCTGAAAGTTGCCTCACGCACCTCGTCCTTTGCCTACAAGGGTGAAAGCCGAAGTATTCCCGAGATTGCTGCCGAGCTCAAAGTGGCCAATATCCTCGAAGGCTCGGTACGCAAGGCCGGCAACCGGGTGCGCATCACCGCGCAATTGATCGACACGCGCAACGACCGCCACCTGTGGTCCGAAACCTATGACCGCGACCTGGTCGACATCTTTGCCATCCAGGACGAAATTGCCACGGCCATCGTCAGCGCCCTGAAAGACCAGTTGGGTGTGCAAGCTACCAGCGAGGCCATCGTAGTTGAGGCCGCCACCGATAACCTCGACGCCTACGACCTGTACCTCAAGGGTCGCACACTTTTCACTGCCCGCCAGAACCTTGATGTCGCCATCTCGCTGTTTGAACAGGCCATTGCACTCGACCCCAACTATGCCCGAGCCTGGGAAGGGCTCGCCGCAGCACATTCCGTTGCCGACGACTGGCTTACTGGTGATGGGATTGATCACGTCCCCCTGGCGGTCAAAGCGGCGCAGCGGGCCACGGAACTGGACCCGGAGCTTTCGATGCCCTATGCCGTCCTGGGAAATAGCAGTGTAGTCATAGGGGCTGCAACAGGTGTGCCGGATCTGGCTGAAGGGTTGCGGATGTTGGATCTCGCCATTCAGAAAGACCCCAACAACACGACAGCCTGGCTGTGGCGCGGCATTATCCATGACATGCTTGGGTTCTTTGATCGCGCGCTGGCTGACTACGCTGAATGCCTGCGGCTGGACCCGTCCTACCTCAATTGCGCACAACATCGGGCGGCGACTTTACTGTTTCGCGGTGATACCGATGCCGCAATGACTGCCTTCATTCCCACCCTTTACGAAAACTTCCATTCCACAGACGAAGCATTTATTGCCCCGCTGGTCGAGCAGGGCAATTCTCTTACGGCCCTGCTGCTCGCCACCGCCAGGCTGAACGCGCCGTATGCACCGGTGGGCGAATGGATCAGGGCGCTTGAACATCCGGAGCAGGACCATCGCGCCGGCCTGGCGCGTTTTGATCGCTGGGCGGCAGAATATCACAACAATTATGCCGTTGATTTCCCGGATGTGCTGCTGGCCTTTGGCGATTATGAGCGCGCCGTGCAATCGCCGAGTATGCGCGTCAGCATGTGGGGACCCGGTGCAAAAGCATTCCGTCAGACGCCCTGGTTCAAGCAGTGGTTGCATGACAACGGCGTTGAAGACTATTGGCGCAAACATGGCTTTCCGCCCTCCTGTCAGGTGATCAATGAGCGGGACTACGCTTGTGACTGAGACATATGGGGTCAGAGAACCATTTTCACTTGGTGTTTCGTTGGTTTCTTGGGCGGTTTTTGAAAAATGGTTCTCTGACCCCAGCACTCCGGTGGTAGCGCATGTCCTTATTTAAGGAACTCAAGCGTCGCAACGTTTTTCGGGTGGCAGTTGCCTACGCGGTGGCTTCCTGGTTGCTGCTGCAGGTCACCGACATCATTGTTCCCATCCTGGAGTTACCGGCCTCGGCGCCGAAGCTGATTCTGCTGATCATCGCCATCGGGTTTATACCTGTGGTCATCTTTGCCTGGGCATTTGAATTGACCCCCGAAGGGATCAAGCGGGAGTCAGAAATTGACCCGGCCCAATCCGTCACGCATCACACGGCGAAAAAACTGGACTACGTGACCATTGCATTGCTTATTGCAGTTGCTGGTTTGGTCGCATTCAATCGCTATCTGCCCGGCGAGGGCAAAGCAGCGGAGGAAGTGGTGACCGAGTCACCGGCAGGCGTCCTGACGGGGTCAGAGAACCATTTTCCGAAAACCGCCAAGCAAACCAGCAAAGTGGCGGGTGAAAATGGTTCTCTGACCCCTAAAGTCGATGAAATCTCCATCGCGGTGCTGCCTTTCGTGAACATGTCGGCCGATGCCGACAACGAGTATTTTTCCGACGGCATTTCCGAAGAACTGATGAACGTGCTGGTGAAAGTGAATTCACTGCGCGTGGCTTCGCGCACCTCGGCCTTTTCGTTCAAGGGCAAGGACACACCCATCCCCGAAATCGCCCGGGAACTGAAAGTGAACAACATCCTGGAAGGCAGCGTACGCAAATCCGGGCAGCGGGTGCGCATCACCGCCCAGCTGATTGACGTGGCCTCCGACAAGCATCTGTGG
>JANOGQ010000504.1:0-2409 GCA_031406105.1 Lysobacterales bacterium
CACATCAGCACCCGCAGGACCTGACGGCCCTATCAGACCCTGTTCACCTTGTGGGCCTTGTGGCCCAGCTAGCCCCTGTGCGCCATTCGCACCAGGCGAACCATCGGCGCCTGCAGGCCCTGCCACACCCTGGTCACCTTGTGGCCCAGCTGGACCCTGTGCGCCATCCGCACCGTCGGCACCGGGCGCCCCATCAGCACCCGTAGGACCTGCCGGCCCAGGCTCACCCTGGGGACCGGCCGGTCCCTCCAGCAGTGCACCCGTGCCGAGCTGGCCGTCCGGATTAACAACCACCGCTGCGCCCGTGGCGCTCAGATCATTGCCGTTGATGCCTGCAATGAATACCGCCGTGTGTGAGGCCGTGGGTCCGCCCGGTGCAAATGCGTCGCCGATTCGAATCGTATTGGATTCACCCGCAACGCCAGGGTTGCCGATCGCGATGTTGACGCCCCCCGTCGTGTAGTTTTCGCCTGCCCCCCAGCCCAGCGCGGTGTTGCGGCTGGCGCTATTGTTAGAGAGAGCTCTAAAACCGAACGCGGAGTTGTCCCAGCCGTTGATGGTACCGCCCAGACTTCCTTCACCAAATGCGGAATTGCGTGACCCGTTCTGATTTGACCCCAGTGCGCTGCTGCCGAAACCACTATTGTTCTGGCCCCCCACAATGTTCGCCAGAGCACTGGTGCCGCCTTTTGTGTTGGCACCTGCGTCCGTCACTACCCCCGCCGGACCTTGAATGCCCTGGATGCCTTGCGCACCTTGCGGTCCGGTATCACCCTGGATTCCTTGCGTCCCGGCAATACCCTGCAATCCCGCAGGGCCGACGAGACCTTGAATTCCTTGCGTTCCCTGGGGACCTTCAGGGCCTATTGGACCTTGTGGACCTATTTGTCCCAACAAACCGAGCGTCATAAAGTTGGTTACAATCTTGCCCCCGGCGGTCACTGTAACCACGTAATCTCCGGGAATCAGACTTATCGGTAGGTTGACTACCAGAACTGTTGGTGTAAGTGAAAACACGGGCAGCACGGTTTGACTCCCCACCAATTTTACGACGGTCGGAACTACGAATCCCGTTCCGGTTAAAGTTAATCGGCGTGTATTAAAGTCGGCAAACGCCTCTGTGACCGTGAGCGGTACTGGTGCTGCCTGTACCTCATTTACAATAACTATGCCGCTTACCAGACAAAGACCCAAAAGATGAAAGAAACCTGCCTTTATAACATTCATGACCGCACTCCTCTGAAGTAAGTCTGGCAACTTCTTCCCTGAACGATGTTTCACTTTGAGCAGTAACGGACGCCGGTCCGGTTTTTGTAAAAAGGGTGGAACGGTCGGGGGACGGGACGGATGCGGACGCCGATCAAGTTGAGGAGCGTCGCATCTTTTTAGCAGGAACTTTCGTTTAGCTCTCGGTGGATTCGTGCAGGGAGTTCGATGGGCAACTCGACACGCTGATGTTTCCTGCATCCGCGGCAAGCCCTTCGGGTGTCTTCAAAGCCGTTCTTGCTTCCGCCCAGACCGCCATGCTCGGATAGGAGTCAACAAACAGGAAGCCGGTTGAGTCACCGACCACGCTGGTCATCACATAGCCTTCAACTCCACCGCCCTGGACCGCACCATTCACGAACGTCAGCCAGACCTTGTTGGTCCTTTGCACATCCTCAATCGTCTTGCCATCAAGCAACTTGCAATTCCACACTTCTACAATCCGTGTGTCTGCATTGGCCGCAGCACTGAGTGTCAATGCAATTGCCAGTAACAACGTTCTGAAAATTTGTCTTCTCATTGCCCGTTCCTCTTGTGATAAATCAGAAAATGAACCACCAGTCATTCAAGGCTTTTTCTGCCCCGAACTCTGGTTCACGCTGACCTGTAACGGACAGCGGGCCATTTTTTGCGAAAATCCAAGGAGTGGAGAGGGACGGACTAGCGGATTAATCGTAGCCAGTACTGGTTCTGAAATTATCGGTGTTCGCGGGCATGCCAAAGACGCAGCACGTAGATCATCGATTCCTGAATCTCATAGCGCAACTCGTAAGGCCCCACAAGAATCCAGCGTATCTCGCGTGGCGCGAATTCTTCCAGTCTTTCACCGATACGTGGATTTATCAGAAGCTTGGCCGGTGCAGCAGTCAGCGACTGCACGATGCGTGCTGCAGCCGGCGGGTTGACCGGGGCCAGAAACTCATACAACCGAGCCAGATCTGACAGTGCTTTGCCCGTCCACTGCAAATCCATTCACTGCAAGTCCATCAGCGCGGCAGTGGCAGCGGCTCATCGGTGCCGAGACTATCGGCCCATGCTTGCACGGCCTGGTGAGCGATGACACGTCCGGCGTCCACGTCGGCCAGGGCCTCGCGCGTCAAGCGGCTGCGTTCCTCTTCCTGTTCGATCCAGGCTGACAAGGCC
>JANOGQ010000546.1:0-5201 GCA_031406105.1 Lysobacterales bacterium
GTTTCTCGCAGGTCGCGGTGAGTGGAGTAAGTCAGAAACGGATCCATGGACGAGCGCGTGTTCTTGATAGCCCATTTTCCTGGCTGCCCCAGGTCGCTTGCAGCCTGAGCTGCTGCACTGATTACAGATTCGGGCAAGCCACTCAACTGATCTTCATTCAGCCAGGTAATGTAGCCTTCCTCATCGGCCAGCACGTTATTGGCAAAAAGGGTCTGCAACTCAGCCAGTTCCTGATTGATCGCAGCGTAACGTTCCTTTTCTGCGCCCTCCAGCGTGGCGCCGTTGCTGGCAAAGCTGTCGTAAACCAGCCAGCTCAGGCGTTGCTGGTCGGGCTGCAGAGTCTTGAATTCCTCACCTTCGTACACCGCCTTGACGCGGGCAAACAGTGCACTGTTCTGGCGCACGGTTGAAAAGTAATTGGCGATTCTGGGCTCGATTCTTTGCTCGATTTCGCGAAATTCCGGAGTGGACAGGTTGGAAGACCAGATGCCGTAGTAGGTTTGCGCCCGGTCCAGCTCAGAACTGGCGACTTCCATGGCGGCGATGGTGTTGGCAAAAGTGGCATCCCCGGGCTGTTGGGCGATTTCATCCAGTTCCGCCAGACTGCTGGCCATGGCAGTATCCATGGCCGCTTCGATATCGGCCAGGTTCATCTGGTCAAATGCAGGCACACCGCCATACGGTCCAGTCCATTCGGCCAACAAAATATTGGCCGGTGCCGGGCTTGGTTCGGCCTCGACGACGGGTTCGGCACTCTGGTCCGCGGGGGGCAGTTCGGCAGCCCGGTCGCAGGCAGAAATCAAAAGCAGCGGGGGCAGGATGAGGCAAAGCTTCTTGAGCAGGCCCATAAGAGAGTATCCATGATTGTGAGTGGGGTGAGTTACTGGCGACGGATTATAGCGTGATCTGGGCTGCTGCAATGATGGGGTCAGGGAATGATGGGGTCAGCTCCAGTGCTCCTAGTTCACCTGGCGTTTGAATCCTTGCCAGTAGGGCTCACGCAGTTTGAATTTCTGCAGCTTGCCGGTGGTTGTGCGCGCTAACTCCGTGCGGAATTCTATGCGCTTGGGGCATTTGTAACTGGCCAGGCGGGTTTTGCTGTAAGCGATCAGCTCCTGTTCGGTCAGTTGTGAGTCCGGCGCTTTTACGACCAGGGCCAGCACCAGCTCACCCCACTTCTCATCCGGGATGCCAATGACGGCAACTTCAGCCACCTCGGGATGGCTGAAGACAGCATCTTCAACCTCAATGGAGCTGACATTCTCGCCACCGCTGACAATCACATCTTTCTTGCGATCAGCAATGGTCAGCATGTGTTGCTCGCCTATGCGACCGCCGTCACCGGTGTGAAACCAGCCATCGAGGATACACTTGGCGGTCTCTTCGGGCTGGTCCCAGTAGCCACTCATGACCACGTTGCTGCGAGCCAGCACTTCACCGCTCTCATCAACGCGGGTTTCCACACCCAGGCAAGGCTGACCGGCATTGACCAGGCGCGCAGCTTTTTCGGCGGGAGTCTTGTCATCAAACTCCGGCCCCAGGCGATTCATGGTCAATAACGGCGCCGTTTCGGTTAATCCATAAATCTGGATCATCTCCCAGCCGAGCTCAGTTTCCATGCGCTCGATGGTGCGCTGCGGCGGTGGGGCGCCCGCCACAACCATGCGTATGCTACCGCGTCCGGGAATTTCTCCCTCCCAGTGCTGTGCCGCATCAAGAATCATATTGACGACCGCTGGCGCGCCACACATCAGGGTAACGCCGTATTGTTCGATGCGACGCAGAATTTCAACACCCTCGACCTTGCGCTGGATGATGTGTTTGCCGCCCATGGCAGTGAGCGCATAAACCATGCCCCAGCCGTTGCAGTGAAATTGCGGCACCAGGTGCAGATAAACATCTCGCTCGTTCACACCCAGATGCCAGCCAAAGGTGGCCGCATTCAGCCACAGGTTTCGATGGCTAAGCTGCACACCTTTGGGCCTGGCCGTGGTACCGCTGGTGTAATTGATGGTGGCAGTGGCGTCTTCGTCACGCTCTGTCCAGGGTTGCGGTTCTTTAGCAAAATCGTACAGAAGTTCGTCCGATTCGGAACCAATCACAAAGCGGTGTTTGGCAGTGATATCTTTCAGCGATTCATCCAGCTCAGGATCAACCAGCAGGACTTCCGCACCGCAGTGCTTGACGATGTAATCCACCTCGGCAGCAACCAGGCGAAAATTGATGGGCGCCAATATGCGGCCCCAGGCGCTGACACCGTAGAAAGCCGTAAGCAATCGTGCTGAATTCTGACTGACGATTGCTACCCGGGCCCCACGTGCCAGGCCGAGATTGTCCAGCCCTGCAGCCAGCGCGCGGGCCCGGCGGGCCATTTCACGGTAAGTGCAGCTGCCCCAGGAGGTAGCCGGTTGGTCGGGCTCATCAACAAAGGCAATACGATCCGGAAATACCTGCTCGGCGCGGCGCAGGTGATCAATGATGGTCAAAGGTACTTTCATGCAGGCTTCCTGATGATGGGGTTAATTCGCAATAGCGGGATTGCAGCAGTTTCCATGATTTATTCTGGATTCGCCACAACCGCCTGCATCCCTCCGCGCGTCACATGATCATCGCTGATCGCACCCAGTGTCGGCCTGAATGATATTCCACGGTTCGAAGCGACTCTTTCCCCCAGCAAATCAATCAGCTTGGATTGGCGTTCCTGCACATCGCTGACATAGGCAGAGTAGCGACGGCTGTTGTCGATGAAGTCGTTCAGGAAGCCTTCGTGCGTGGCCATTGCATCAAAGGCGCAGGTCGCGCCGTCCCACGACTTCAGGCTGAGGCGTATAAGGCCTGGATACTTGCGCGCGAGCAGCAGCCGGTCGATCTGCATGTCGGATCGCAACTGTGTAATCTCGGTATTTGCCCCGTCGAAAGAAAGGATGGCGGTGCGAAGGGCGTTGTCACGGATCAGAACGATGCGTCCGGTGGCAATCAACTCTTTGATTGTCGGTGGATAGAAAACGGCGCCGGCAAAAACATGTGATCGCGCGACCGCTGCACAATGTGTTTCGTTCAGTGCCTCAATACCCTCTCCGGTCTCAAAGAAATTGCTTACCTGAACGATCAGCTCATTGGCGTGGCGCACGTTGTCAGACTCCGCATGAGCCAGGGAAGACATCTCCGAAAGCTCCTGTTGAAGACGTGCGAGATACAAGGTTTCGGTTTCGGCGTCGCGGCGGGCATCATTCCAGTTATGGGCCTGAAGGCCGACGAAAACACCAACAACAACGATCATTATCTCGACCGCAACCGTAAACCAATCCTGTTTACGAAAGGCAATTGTGAGGCGGCGGAGGATCATGGAGTCTGCTCCGCTATGGCATGCAGGCTGTTCATCAAGTCTAAGTTGGCGAAGTTAAACAGGTTGATATGGGTCCTCAGGTTGACTGCCTGCAAACGCAGCAGGGGAAGAATCTCCGTGTCGGTGCGTAGATGCTCTGCTGCGAGTTCAATCTGCTCGGGGGTGAGGGTTGTTTTGCACTCATAATCCAGTTGATTGGGAATGGCGCTGAAGTCACCGATCGGAACGATGCGGTCCCCACAATTCCTGGCGAGGGTTTCCTGGACCCCAACAGGAAGCAGCTTTCTGAAAGCAATCCGGTAAGGCGCAGCAATACCCTCGCCGCTGATACGGTCGATGAATGCCACGGTGTAAACGGTTGCGGCTGTTTCGCGCAGGAATGAGTCCCTGATCAGGCCAATGGTGCCGGTAGAAGTGAGCTCATCGTAGGTCGCACGGCGTCGCAGTACGTCGGAATACTGAGTCGCCCGATAAGCGTAAATCAGCAGTTCTTCATCAGTAGCGGCCAGCGATCCTTCCAGCACCGCAAGCGCCCTGTCGGCATTGCTCTGAACCTCCCCGAGATACCCGATTACCGTGTCATAATTCCAGGCCTCGATGCGCAGGTCAGCTATCAGCCTTTCAGTGAATACCTCGGACTGGCGTGCCTCGAGACGTGCCTGGTTCCAGCTGTTGACCTGCAGACCAAGGAAAACGCCTAGCACAAGTATCAATAATTCGAGGGCAACCGTGAACCAATTCTGTTTGCGAACAGCCTCTGAGAATCGGTGCAGGATCATAATCTGGAGTGTTGAATGTTACAGGTCACTAGAATCCAAAAAAAAGAAAATCGAGTGCTGTTGAAATATCATCCCGAGCGACTCCTCCAATGTTGGTTACGAATGCTCCCAGGCGGCTGTTCGGCAAGGCCGCCATGTCAGTGGTCATCAGGATATAAGTCTTTCCGCCAACTGCAATCCTTGGCTTCAATCGAGGCAACTCTTCGCTGGCAGCTTTCGTCATCGGAACCAATGGTATTACCACCCGACTGCTCAATTCACCCAGGATGTCAGATTGCACATCCACTACCAAGGGCACGGATTTGCTTCGGAAGCGGTAGACATCGAAGCGGGCCATTATTCGTCTTCCGCCCAATCAGGGGTGAGCAAAGTTCCTGCAGTCTCGATGCGATCATTATGCGCGGTAAGCGCTGGCTGGTTTTGGCTCAACCACTGCTCGGCCTGCTTCGCGGCTATCGCCCGCCGGATTCCAGCTTCGGCGGCTTCAGATGCATTCAGCTGTAACTCTCTGGCGGTCTTAATCACATCTTCCGGTATGGTCAGATTGACGCTGCGACGGTTGGACTTTTCAGCTTTCACTCGCGATGTCATGGCACACCTCGGTAATTACGTGAACAATATATGCCCATATAATACGCGCATTTATAACGCGCATATACTTGTGGGGTTTCTGGCTTACAATTGTCATGTGACGCAGATGCCCAGAGTGCGGGTAAGACCAAGATTTATTGAGTACAACAAAAACAACATATGCGGAGGTACACATGTTTACGTTTCTGAAGGCCTTGTGCTTAGCAATTTATGCGGTGGCGATTCTGGCCAGTTTCGTGGCCATGCCCGGCTGGCTGGCATCGGCTGCCCAGACCCTGGCTGTGATCATGTTGGTCATTCATGTAATCGAGACGTTTTTCTTTTGGAAATACGTGAAAATGTGGAAGGGACCGCTGATAGGCAGCATAGCCCTGACGCTGCTGTTTGGTATTCTGCACTGGAAGCCGATGCAGGATGATTAGTACTGGGGTCAGAGTAAAGGGACAGAGTAAACCAGCTGATCTGCATTTCGAATCAGTCAGAAC
>JANOGQ010000619.1:0-2500 GCA_031406105.1 Lysobacterales bacterium
CAACGTCCGTGGTGTGCGTCTTGATGATGTCGTGCCCGCTGTGGATGTCGTCATCGACGGCTACCAGCACGCCGCGGCCCCTGGCGGTCGGATCGGCCGCAATCGCGACCGCGTTGTAGATGTTCAGCGGACCGTCAGCGCTCATCGCGGTGGACGGACGCATTGAACCGGTCATGACCACTGGCTTGTCGCTATCTACCACCAGGTTCAGGAAATAGGAGGTTTCTTCAAGTGTGTCGGTGCCGTGGGTAATGGCAACACCGGCCACGTCGGGAGATTTCAGGATTTCGTTCACCCGCTTGGCCAGCGTCAGCCAGACTTCATCGTTCATGTCCTGGCTGCCGATGCTGGCCACCTGATCGCCGCTCACGTCCGCGATCTCGGTCATAGCCGGCACAGCCTGGATCAGGATGTCGACGCCCACCGCGCCGGACTGGTAGCCCGCGGCGGTGGCGGAATCTGCCGAGCCGGCGATGGTGCCACCGGTCGCCAGGATCACGACCTTGGGTTTGTCGGCCGCAAAGGCAGCCGTACTGAGCACAGTGGCCAGCAGCAGCGTCAGGGCTGCGCCGAATAACAGTTTCATGCTTTTCATGGGTTTCTCCTGTTTAAGTACACGCCGATCCGGGGGGACAGACCGGGACTGCAATCGAACGCCGGGGGAGCTGCTTCTGGCACAGCAATTAGCATTCCGCTTATTGGCTCCAAATTAGCTGGCCAGCCGTGCAGGCGATACCCGTAAAATTACGGTAAGCGCCACAGGAATTTCCGAGTGTGGTGGATCTGGTCCGGCGTCTTGATATCCATTACCAGCCGGGCCGCGACCGGCTCGAAGATCGAGCCGGTCACGGAGCGGTGTCATGACTTCAACCCGTGGTGGGGAGTGCCGCTTCCTCTTCCGCGGGTGCCGAAGCCAATTCCTCGGTTTCCGTATGCATGAGAATCTCGTTGATTACCGGTTCGCCCGCCGGAATCGGCTGGGTAAACCGGGAGACCGGCACATAAAGGTTGAGTTCCTGGCCGCGCACAAGATCCCGCGGACGTACTCTTTGTCCCGCGATGTCAACGCGCATGCTGGCATCCGGCCTCACGACGATGGTCGAATCGTTTGCCGGAACGAAGAGGGTTACGCTGCTGCCGCTGACGCGACGCACGACCATCGTGGTGTGCATGAAAAGACTTCCGTTGCGATCGACCACACCGAGGCACGAACCCCGGAGGTCGCGGAACCGCTCTTTGGCTTCCGCGGTGGCCTCGAGGTTCAGATCGGTGACGAGTTGCTCACATGTCATCACGTACGCAGGGCCGGCGGCGAACGCCTGCGCGCTCAATATCGCACTGGTAACCAGAATTGTCTTTGCCAATTTCATATTCGACTCCTGTTAAGTTCAAATGGGGTTTGTCAGTAAACGGCCACTCATCTCACTTTCCTGAGGTGGCCTCTTCCGCATCAGCCGCTGACGTTCGCACTCGCGTTGCCCGGACGATATATCGGTCCGGTGCATAACCCTCGTAGTAAAACGGGTGGCATGTGATCAGGGTGAGCACATCTTCCGGTGTCTGCGCCAGGGGTGAAATGTCGAGGGGATCGACAATGGTGATGCTCTCGACTTCGAAGACCAGGACAGCCGATTCGGTCTGCAGGTCTATGCGTGTTCCTTTCGATATTCCTTCGAGTTTTCGGAAAAAACTGTCCCGGTGACCAGCGATCACAACGTTGCCCGCGGATCCAGGCTCAGGCGTCGAGGTGACCCAGGCGACTCCCGCTTCAAGCGACCTCGGGAGCGTGTCCGGGTACACTGCCGCCTCGATCCCTCTCGACGGTATGCGAATCACCGCCTGTGGCACGCCTGATTCGCGGTACTGCTCAAAATTTGCAATGCGTTTTGCCGACCAATCGTTCTGGTCCGGCATGGGCAGGTCATGCCAATCGCCAGCCAATGCCGCGGAAGTCGCAGTGAGCAAGGCCAGGGACAAAAGCCATCTCAGGCACTCGCGCCGGCATCGATCGCGGACGGGAAAGACCCCGACTCGCATTACAGCGTCATCAGCACGATCACCATGCCCCAGAGCGTAAGCAGGGTGTTGCTGACGGCATACGGAACGGTGTAGCCCAGCATGGGGATGTTGCTCTTCGCGACGTCCGACACCATGGCTACAGAAGCGGTGCTGGTGCGGGCGCCGCCACAGCATCCGAGGTTGATCGCCGGATGGAACTTGAAAATGTACTTGCCGATCAGTGGTGCCAGAAGCATCGGGACGGATGTGGCGAAGACACCCCACAGGAACAGCGAAACCCCGGCGGCCTTGAGGCCTTCGAAAAATCCCGGCCCGGCCGAGATGCCGACGATCGCAATGAACACATTGAGGCCAACCGAGTTCATGAACCATTGCGTGGGCTCCGGCAGGCGGCCGAAGGTCGGGTACACGCTGCGCAGCCAGCCCAGGATCAGACCACCGATGAGGACGCCGCCAGACGTCGACAGGGTAAGCGGAACGC
>JANOGQ010000639.1:0-6288 GCA_031406105.1 Lysobacterales bacterium
CCGGCCATCTTCGGCACGGTTATCAGCGATCGGTCTTTCTTGACCTAAACCGGCGCTGGTCAACCGCTCGGCTGGACCTCCAATGGCCACGATCAGTCGTTGGATTGATTGGATTTCGTCTTGGTTTTGAGCACTTCTTCAGGGTCTGGGGGTGGGTCGAGCTCTCCGCCCAATGGGTTGCCGTCAACCAGACCAGCTTCCAGTTCAGGCGCGACTTCACCCGCTACCGTATTGGCTTCGTTACTGACTTCGGATTTGAGTTCTTCGGTGAGTGAACCGGTTTGCTGCGCCACTTCCTCCGCTACTTCGTCGGCGGCGGTTTGATTGCCCTGCGGCGCGGCTAACACCGGTGCAGCCATGAGCAAAGCCAGTACCAAAGCCAGAGTTGTTCCACTAGAATCGTTATTCATCACGCGACCACCTCATTTGCCACAGGGTATTCATTGTTGCATAAAAGTGTGAGTTCCGATCAAATCGGGTGGAATAGCGATTTTAGTCATACAGGTATCTCAAGATATGCTTAACACCTTGCAAACCTGGTGGCGTTCGCCGCCAATGTCGCCACTTGTATCATCGCTCTTGCTGGCCCTGTTGTTGATCCCGGGCGTAGCTGATCCTTCCATGATTCGCGATGCGCGTTCGCTGAGTTTTTACCATACCCACACCGGCCAGTCGCTGCAGGTCACTTACTTCTTCGATGGCGAGTATCTGGAGCCTGCGTTGGTCGAGGTGCGCGCTTACCTGTCCGATTGGCGCAATGGTGCAGAAACCGACATCGACCCGCAATTGCTGGATATCCTTTGGGAGGTTCAGCAGGTTGCCGGGCACCACGACACCTTCGAAATCATTTCGGCTTACCGTTCGCCAGAGACCAACGAAATGCTGCGCGCTAACAGTTCGGGTGTAGCGCAGGGCAGCCAGCACCTGCTCGGAACTGCGATCGACGTGCGCTTGCGTGGTCTTGATTCTGCGAAGTTGAGAGATACAGCGATTGAGCTTCAGCGCGGTGGTGTCGGTTACTACGCCGAATCAGATTTCGTGCACATCGATACGGGCCGCGTACGCACCTGGTAAGGAATTCGCGCTTGACCCCTGCGGCAGGCATCCTGTGTGCCTTCATTCTCTTTGCCTGCGCCAGTTCGCCGGGGGAAGCGCAGCGGCCATCTTCAGCAGCGGCGTCCGACACTGCCGAAATCCAGTGGCAAATCGAGCATTCGCTGAGTGGTGGCTTGCCTGCAGTTGTGGCCGGCGATCCCGGCATGCAGGAGATTTTGAGGGAGATCTACACCGCCCGAGCTTATGAGCCACTCTGGACACGCCCCGGGAAAATCGCTGAGCTGGTTGCGCTGTTAGCTGATGCCATAAGCTACGGCCTTGATCCGGCAGATTACAACCTCACGCAGATCGAAAGTCACCTGGCAGCGGGCAATCCCGCTAGCCCACGGGCTGCGGCTGAATTGGACATTCTGCTCACCGAAGGACTATTGCGTTACGGCTATCATCGCCGCTATGGAAAAGTCAGGGCGGAGGACCTGGATCCCAATTTCAATTTTCGCCGCGAGGCATTCCAGAAGAAATCGCCAGCGCAGATGGTGCGCCAGGCCAGTGAGTCTGAGAGCCTGGAAAGTTTCATCCAGGGCGTGGTAAGCACCGGGCCCCTGGAACGATTGTTTCGCGATTACCTCAGGCGCTATCGTGAAATCGCAACAGGTGGCGGCTGGCCGCAAATTGCGCCAGGAGCCACGCTGCACCCAGGTGATCAGGATCCGCGCCTGGGTGCCCTGCGCCAACGTCTGTACCTGAGCGGCGACCTGCCGCAACCAGGCGCGGATGCCGATGTGCCTTTCGATGCAGCGTTGCAGGCCGCCGTGCAGCAGTTCCAGAGACGTCACGCGCTGACTGCCGACGGCCTGGTTGGCGCAGAAACGCTGCTCGCTCTTAACGTACCGGTTGAGGCGCGGATTGATCAACTCCGGCTCAGTCTTGAACGCCTGCGCTGGGTCAGCGAGGACGCACCGCACGAATTCCTTGCGATCAACATCGCCGGCTATGAACTGTTCTACTTCCATGATCGGCAAATAGCCTGGACAACGCGCGTGATGGTGGGCAAGAGCTTCCGCCAGACCCCGGTTTTTCGTGGCGACATCACTTACCTCGAGATGAACCCGACCTGGACTATACCGCCCACCATCTTGCGGAACGACACGCTGCCTGCCATTCGCAAAAACCCGAATTACCTGGCTGAGAAACACATCTCGATACTGGATCGCGAAGGTCATCTGGTTGATCCGACCAGCATCGACTGGAACGCCACAGGTCGCGGCTTTCCCTACACGCTGCGGCAGGAAGCGGGGCCCGACAACGCGCTGGGCCGCATCAAGTTCATTTTCCCGAATCCGCATTTCGTGTTCCTGCATGACACACCCAATCAAGCACTGTTCGACTACCCTGAGCGCGCATTCAGTTCCGGGTGCATCCGGGTGAAAGATCCGCTGGAGCTGGCGCGGCTGGTACTGCAGGGACGATCTGGATCCGACATCACCGAAATCCAGCGCATGATCGATAGCGGCCGCACTGAGCGCGTGATTTTGCAAGAACCGATGCCGGTCCTGGTTCTCTATTTCACGGCCAGCCTGGATACCGACGGTAATGTGCGGTTCTTCCGCGACATATACCAGCGCGACGATGCCTTGCTGGAAGCCCTGAATGCACCGGTGTTAACTCAGTAGATTGGAATTGAAACTTATAACCCCGACAGAACTGGTCAAAGATGATCTGATCGTCCACCAGCGCGGCTATTTCGATCAACTCTCGTTCTTCAGGCAGCAGAACCTGCCGGTACCTGATGATTATCTTGCTAAACTTTGAATAAATCAGGGTTTCCCCGATGCTTCATGAAGTTGCAGGATATTCTGGATAAACTACTCCCTCGAGTAACAACATCGGTTGATTTCACCCATGCGAACATTCATTTCGGCGGATCAGCCATTCAGGATTTTTTTGGTCTCCCTGTTTTGCCTGGCTGCAACCCCTGCCACAGCGTTGGCGCAAGACGAGTGCAAGGCGTCCGGTGATCTAGAATTCATTTGTGGCCCGAAGAATGCTGAAGACCTGGTGCAGTTGCCCGACACCCGCTGGGTGATCGCCAGTGGGATGGCGCCGGATGCGTCTATCTATCTGATCGACTCGCAGGCAAAAACCTGGGAGGCAATCTACCCCTCCGATGAAGTCGCAATAGCCCAAGACCGCGAAGTTTATGGCGCTTGCCCCGGCGCACCCGATCCCAAAGCATTTGTATCGCACGGCCTGAACCTGCAGCCAGGCAGCAATGGTCATTCGCGGCTCTATGTGGTGGCACACGGTGCCCGTGAAGCGGTGGAAGTGTTTGACATTGATCACAGTGGTGAAACGCCGAAACTCAGCTGGCGCGGCTGTGTGATCCTGCCGGAAGGTCAGCTGGCCAACAGTGTTGCCTCACTGGCGGATGGAGCCCTGTTGGTGACCGTGCCCGTGTATGACTCACTGCCCAGTGGCGTAGGGCCAGACGGCAGCTATACCGGAGGTGTGTTTCGCTGGTCGCCGGGTGATGCCAGTTTCAGCAAGGTCGAAGGCACCGATCTGCCTTATGTCAATGGAATAGAAGTATCTGCCGATGGCCAGGAGTTCTACGTGGCCTCCTCCGGGCTGTCCAGCATCGTGGCATTTTCTAATACCCAGCCTGCAAAGGAATTGCGTCGCACCGAGCCGTTCAGCATTATTCCGGATAACGTCCATCGCGCTGCCGATGGCCGCCTCATCACCGCCGGCATGAGCGTGCTGGACCCGGTGTGTGGAGATATCTCCCTTGCGGGCGATGAAGAACTCGACATTCCCAAAATCGCCAGTTGCCCACGGCCCTTTTCAGTATTGGCAGTTGATCCGCAAACCATGGCTATCAGTGTGGTGTCCATCGAAGCAGCACACCCGGTTTTCAGCAATGCCACGACGGCCTTGTGGGTCGGAAATGAGCTCTGGATTGGTACGTTTTCGGGTGACCGAATTGCCTACCGGGCCATGCAGCCTGCTCAAAACCAGTTTTGATGCGCACAGCGGTTTGATGATGGTGGGCCGGAAAGCGCATCTCCTTTCCGTGCAGCGTCAGGCGACTTTAACAGCGCCGCATCAATCAGCTCCATTTTCGCGCCTCAATTGCAGTGCTTGCAGCTCGCCATCCGGGTCGAAGCTGGCTTGGATCAGGATGGGCTGACAGCAAACCGAACAATCTTCAACATAGCTGCTGTCTTCCACCGAGCCATCCAGCAGCAGTGAGATGCATTCGCCGCAGTAAGGGCAATAATCTTCCTGTTCCACCAGTCCTGGAATCATTTTGCATAGACCTCAATATTCATGCCGGCCGGTGTGCGAAAGCGAATGAAGCGGCCGCTGCCAATGATGATTTGGCGATAGTCCCGCTCGTTGTGGTGGATACCGGCGGCGTGCAGCTGCTGCTTGAAAGCATCCAGGTCAGAAACGGCGTAACTGACATGCAGAATGCCCAGTTGGGTAGGCATTGCAACGGGATAAAGATCGCTTCCCCGAATGCCACGAAAATCGAGCAACTCGATCTGGCCCGACCCCGTCCCGCCTTGTGCCATCGCGGCTTCTCCCCAGCGACTGATTTCCAGAGCGTTGCCGGATGGCAGGCCCATCAGTTGCTCGCTGATCAGGCCTTCAAGAGTCTGCTCACTCAGTAAGTCCAGGCCCATTACCTTTGCATAAAAATCACGTTCGGTAGGGGCAAATTCCACCACCTTGATCAGCGCAACGATTCCGCTGAAGCCACGCTGGTTGAAGGCTGCTACCTGACCAGGGAGCTCGCGCAGCACTACCGTGACTTCATCATGTGCGCCAAGGCGAATTTCGCGATACATGCTGCCATCGGCGGCCACCAGTTCGGCAGGAACACCATTCATAAATGTGTAACCCGCAGCCTGCAGTTCCTTTACTCGTTTTGGTAAATCCTCTGCGTAAATCACCAGGCCCTGTGGGCTGGGGTCGAAAGGCTTCGCACCTTGGCGCACAGCAGGTCCGGGTTCCGTGAATTCCACCAGGTGCAGTTGGCCATAGCGGGCTCCGGGTAGTCCGATCAGGGCCTGGCGTTTGATATCAGTGGGCTGTATTTGCCAAAGCATGGCCAGTTCGGCATCGTCGCCATCGAATTCGTTCAGCTCGATGAATCCAAAAACGTCAATCCAGAGCTCCAGGGCCAGATCCAGATCAGCAACAGCCACAGTTACGCTGGTCCAGGCTGGTGCCACCAAGCGCTGCTGTGCAGCGGCCGGTGATATCATCGCTGCCAGCACTGCGCACATGATCAGCTGGATCAGCCTTGAGGTATTCATCCTGTTATGCCACATCTGTTAATTATCCTGATCGTTTTGAGTGTGTGATTAGGGGCAAGTTGATAATGCCTTCGATCCATGTGGCAGATTGTAGTTCACCACAGCCCGGCTCGAGTAGAATCAGCTCTGGCAATTAAAAATGCAGCAACATGCATAATGACAACCCACATCATGAAACTCATCGTTCGCACCGGGCGGGCTGGTTACGCGCCGCCGTGCTCGGCGCCAATGACGGCATCGTCTCAACATCCAGCCTGATCATCGGCTTTGCCGAAGCCAGCGCATCCCAGTCCAGTATTGTGCTGGCCGGTGTTGCCGGTCTGGTGGCTGGCGCCATGTCCATGGCTGCGGGTGAGTATGTTTCAGTCAGTTCGCAGGCCGATACAGAAAAAGCTGATCTGGCCATTGAACGACGTTCGCTGCAGGATAATTTCGCATCAGAACAAAAAGAGCTGGCGAAAATCTACCAGCAGCGTGGACTGCAGCCGGAGTTGGCACAAGAGGTTGCGCGGCAGTTGATGGAGCATGATGCCCTGGGTGCCCACGCGCGGGATGAGATTGGCATTACCGGCACTGTCAGCGCCCGGCCGATACAGGCAGCCTTGTATTCAGCCGCGACGTTTACTGTCGGCGCTGCGCTGCCTCTGGCCGTGGCCTGGTCTATGCCGGGTAGCGGGCTCACATGGAAGGTGGCTGTCGCCTCACTGGTGTTCCTGGCCCTGCTGGGTGCGATAGCAGCGCGTACCGGTGGCGCTTCCCTGCTGAAAGGTGCCCTGCGAGTGACCTTCTGGGGTGCCACAGCCATGCTGCTCACCGCTGCCGTAGGGCGCTTATTCGGCGTGGTGGCCTGAGCAACTACTGGCCTGTCGCAGCCGTTGCAGCTACCCCGATGCCGTGGCGGTTGAAA
>JANOGQ010000645.1:0-3982 GCA_031406105.1 Lysobacterales bacterium
GACGTTGACTAGGCAATTGACTACTACCTGAGCGAGCACGCTGATACAGCCGCGCTTGGGTTTATTAATGCCTTGGAACAGGCTTACACCCAGATTGGCCGTCATCCTGCCACCGGCTCCTCTCGTTATGCCCATGAACTGAACCTTCCCGGCCCGCGTACTTGGCCGCTGTCCCGCTACCCATACCTGGTGTTCTATGTTGACCAACCGGACCACATCGATGTCTGGCGAGTGCTGCAAGCCCAACGCGACGTGCCGGTATGGATGCACGATCCAAATGCCGGAAGCTGACAGCAACTCCATTAATAGAGTGCTGACTCATGGCTGCTAATAAGCGCTACCGCTCTGGACTGACGGTGAGCTATTGGTAGCGGCTGCGTGTCATTTCGATTCAGTGTGAGATCCTTGGCCGCTTCCACCTGAGTCAAAGACCGGGCAGAATGCATTCCTTCCGCAGGCCTTAGCTTTCATATCCCCTCAGTAGTGTCCGGTTAAATGTCGAACAAATTTAATTGGTTAGCAAAGTCTGTCTGTTCTTGAAGCTGGCGACTGCCCGCGAAGGCTTGTGATAGCTGGGTTTTCTCAAAAACAGACACCGATAGAATCTGTAGCAAAGTGTACAGCGAGGCATCAAGTTGCAACTCCTTTTTGACAATGGCAATCAGCACGTAGGTGGCGACGGCGCACCAGATTTGCGTTTTCACCGCATTCTCGCTGGTGCCGATAAAATGCTTGATGCGCAGATGCTGCTTGATCCACTTGAAGAACAGTTCGACTTGCCAACGGCTCTTGTACAACGCTGCTATGGTCAACGCGGGCAAGATGGTGTTGTTGGTCAGGAACACCAGCGTTTTTCCGGATTCCGGATCTTTGAAGCGGATGCGACGCAACTGCTCGGGATAATCCTGCGAGATGTAGAAGCCGTTCAAGGCGATGCGCTGGTCGCAGAGGATGCCGGTGGTGCGGTCTGTGGGCATCGAATACAGCCGGCGCGCGTCCATACCGCGCTTGGCGCGGGTGATAAAGAATGCCCTCGCCTGATGCAGCACGAACAGGCGGCTGAAATCCAGATAGCCCCGATCCATCACATAGAACGCGCCGGCTTCGAAGCACAACATATCCAGGACGTTGACCTCGTGGGTCTTGCCATCGGAGATGTGGATAAAAGCTGGAATGTTGCCGCGCAAATCCAGCAGGGTATGCAGCTTGACGGCTGCCTTGGCGGAACGAAACGGCGCCCAGGGAAACAACGACAGGCA
Organism: Lysobacterales bacterium; assembly: GCA_031406105.1. Classification (GTDB taxonomy): domain Bacteria; phylum Pseudomonadota; class Gammaproteobacteria; order Xanthomonadales; family SZUA-36; genus JAWXBM01. Next base: position 1,260 of record JANOGQ010000645.1, read on the forward strand.
CAGATCGATAGTGGTGGCATCCAAGGCGTAGACGGTGTTGTCCAGGTCGACGCCGAAGCGGTCGTTGCAATAGAGTTTGCGCGCCCGTCGAATGAGCAGTGCCGCCAGGTCGGCCCAGATACGCCAGTCGCGCGCCTCGTTGGCATCGGCCAGCGTCGAACGTTTGACCCCAGACCGAAAGCCCATGCTGTACAGCTTCGTTTGATTGGCCAGCAAACAGGTTTCGATATCGCGCAGACTCTCGCGGTAGGTCAGTTGCGCGAACGCCATGGCGCGGAATTGCTCGGTGCAGCTCAGACTGCGCACTTTGAAATCGCCGCCATAACGCGACACGATACGCGCAAAGCTGGTCCACGGAACGAACTCCATGAGTTGCGCGAACAGCGTCTTGCCCAGGTTCATAGCTCGCCTCCAGAGGTATTAAACTCTGGACATTACGCGAACCTGAATGTGGGTAAACTGATTTCAAATCGACACCAAACTAAATTGCTCTGTAACCCGCGCCAATGCTTGATCTTGGCTCACGGACATGTAAGTTAACCGGACACTACTGGCGGCGAGTATGGCTTGATAGCACCTCTCAGCTTCCTTCAATGCACCTGACTGATGCAGCTGCAGAGCTTGCTGGCGTTGTTCCGCTAAAGATTCAGCCGCGCACATGAGATTTCAGCAGCTTGCTTCAAAAAGCGGGCTGGAGGTATTGCTGCCACCAGGAGAACATTTGCTGGTAGTAGTCGAGATAATTTGCGGTACTACCGCGAACCACACTGTGATCCGCCCCGGGGTAGATGCGTAATTCCGCAGGCGCATGGCCCAGTCGCCGCATGGTCTGGAATACCCACAGGCTTTGTTCTAATGGCACCTGTTGATCATCGGTGCCGTGAAGGAATATCACCGGTGTGCGGATTTGGTCTGCTTTCCAGAGGGGAGAATCGTCACGATAGGCTGTTGGGTTCTGGTCCGGTCGCTGGCCGGCCATAAGATACTCGAGCAGCTCAGCATCCCGGTCTTTGCCGGTTGCCCAACTGAGTGTGAATTCCGACGGAGGGGCGCGCAAAACCGCCGCAGAAAAGAGTTCGGTGTGAGACAGCAAAACCAGCCCGGCATAGGCGCCCAGGCTGCCGCCCATAAACCCTGCATTACCGAGTGTAGGATAATCCTGGCGCAGTTGTTCCAAGAGCGGTGGAATGGTTTGCAAATACGCCTCTCGCAGAGCACCCCGAACCGGATAGACATCGGGCAGAAAATAGGCATAACCCTGGGCCACATGCATTTGTGCATTCGAGTTGAGCCGATTCTTCTGGTCGGTCTGGCGTGCATACGCACTGACGATCAAGGGCGTCGACTGAAGCTCAGTGGCTGCATTCGCTGGCAGATACAACAGCCCTTGACGTACTGTGCCGTGATCATCCCTGCGACTGACAAGCACAGGCCTGACAAAACCCGTTGAGTCGCTGTCAGTTCCGCTTTCACCTTGCGGATTGACATGAAGCCGGGTGAGTTGCTGCAGCCGGCGTTCGGCGATTGCAAACTCAAATAGCTCGGCGGGCGCGTCAGCACGCTCGGCCGCAAACACCAGGAAATCTCCCGCAGGAGACGCGCCTATGGGGCCGATGGCCCAATCATCCTCCACCAGAGTAACGGTCTGCTCCTGGGTCCAGAGCACCAGACCTTCCCTCAGGTCATCGAGTCTGCGGCTGTGGATCAGCAGTTGCAGGCCCGGTTCCAGCCAGAATGCATCGAGGACTTCCTGCTGATCATCGGCATCCAGAACAAGCTGCAAGCGGTCGTCCCGTGATGAACCTATGACCAGTCGATGAGGACCAGGCGGGGCAATGGCATAGTCAACCATCGGGCCGTCACTCACTGGTGCCCACGCGATAAGCTGCTCACCGTTGGAATCGATATGATCGGCAGCCAGCATAAATGGATCGGTGGAAACAATTCGGGTTTCTGCCGACTCGATCTGGATTGAAACCAGGGCTTCAATCGTTCGTGTCAGCAGCCAGCGAGCGTCGATCCACCCAATCACCGTGTGGGCCTCAAGCTGTGGCAGAGGTTCAAGGGAAGAGGCCGCAATCGGGTTCAAATAAAAATAATTCTGTGGTTCGGCGTAGACGTCACCCATGAACCGACCCGGGACTTCGAGGTTTGCCACGGCCAGCAGCAATCGATCACCGGAGGGATTCATCCGGAGTTTCCGCAAGGCCAGAAAAGGCGTCAATATTTGCCGTTGTTTGTTGCTGATATTGATACGCACCACCCGCCATTGGGTGTGATCACGAAAATCCTGATCAAACGGTGAAGTCGGACTGCTGCTGCTTAGCGTGTAGGGTTCAGGGGATGCTACTGCGGGCGAATCAGATTCGGACATAGAATTGGGTTGGGATTGCACAACTTCGGCCGTATCGGCTTCAGCCACCAGCAGGAATTGGCCATCGGTGCTCCACACCGGCTTGAAATACCGGGCAGAATAGCGCGGCTCGGCGCCCGCCATGGCCCATTTCTGAACCGGTGTGTCCGGCTCTTTCAGACTGGCGACGATCAATTGCCGGCCCACTCCCAGGCCCTCAAAGAAGGCGATGTGCTGCCCAGACGGAGACCAGGTCGCGTCCGCTGCCTGTGCTGAAATTTGCCTTTGCTGACCGTCAACTTTCACATTTGCATTCTGTTCAATTGATAAACAAAACCATCATGATAATTTTTCTTTAAAATCTCTTGAG
>JANOGQ010000011.1:0-4334 GCA_031406105.1 Lysobacterales bacterium
ACCTTTTTCCAGGGCAATCCTGCTGCCTGGGTCGTGATCCATGTGGACCATCTGCTCCTGCCCGTCAAGACGGTAGGTAACGTCGTAGCCCTGTGCTTCCTCGTGGCTGTCATACACTGTCTGGCACACACGCTGGGATTCCTCGTGGGTGTTGCCTTCCTGCATTTTTTCCTGGATCTTGTTGCCGGCATAGCCACCGGCAGCGGCTCCTGCAACCGTGGCGATATCCTTGCCCGAGCCACCGCCCACCTGGTTACCCAGTACACCGCCAATCACGACACCTGCTATCGTTCCGGTAATCTGCTTCGAATCCTTGGTTTGATTGGTTACTGTGACGAGCTGGTTACTGCACTCCTCACGCGGCACGCTGATCGTCTTCATGACGGGTTTTACGGATATCACGTCGGCATAATTGGCCGAGCCATACATCTGGTAGCCTGCGACTGCACCTACCGCAGTAATGGCCACGGCACCAATGATGCCGCCGATTAATAATTTACTCACGGGGTAGTCTCCTGCGCCGCCAAGGCGGGTTGAATGAACTGGTTAAGGGGTCGGTTTGGGTACCTAATACACCCGGACCGAGTGATTGAAACTTTGCGCCGGGATTTACTTGCTCGCGGCCGCTGCAGCCAGGGTTTTCTTTGTCCGGCTGTTTGAGAGTTCCTGTCCGCTCTGTCACACAGCAAGATTGGTTAAATCAGCGTTTGTGTTGCAGTGTTCCTGGCGGTAATCGTCTAGATCTTTTTTCCAAACATCAGCACCGCACCGCCCAGTACCATCAGGCCAATGCCAGCCCACAAGGGCACACTGACATACTCCTTGTCCGCAATCGAAAGATGTATCGGGCCTATATCGGCATCGTGTGTTTCCCTGGTATAGCTGAAACCGCCGTAGGCCAATGCCAATGCGCCAACAACCAGCAAGACCAAGGCAATCATTCTCGTAGGGTTCATCAGTTACCTCCTGCTCAAAATCAATGAGCTGATGGGGGTTGAGGTTCAGGTTTGCACAATGCCGCATGCCGGGCGTGCAGTCTGTGCGCTGACGCACCGAGGGCTGGTCGACATTGCGGTCTGTTGCTGTGTCCCGCAACCGAACTGCCATTCATGTGCGCCACCGCACGGAAACGCTGAATGATGATCCGTATGGTGCCAGTGGCCCAAAACCAACTGATCAGGAGTAACAAACATGATGAATCGAACCAAATCCAGTCGACTTGTACCCATAGCACTGCTGGCAGCACTTATGCTTGCCGGTTGCAAAGAAACCGCTTCCGAAACTGCCGAAGATGTTGCCAAGGCGCGAGCAGACGCGAGTGAGGACGTCGGCGCGGCGCGTCAGGAGGCCAGCCAGACTGTGCAGAAAGCGGATGAACAAATTGCCGACGCTCAACAGGAGTATGCAAACACCGATGCCACTGCCCGTGCGGACCTGATCGAAGTTCAGTCAGACGCAATGAGCAAGACGGCGCAAGCGGACTTTGATGTCGCCATCGCAAATGCAAAGGGCATAGCAGACGTTGCCACAGAGGGATGTGGAATGCTCACCGGTGTCGACAAGACTGCCTGTCTGAGCGCAGCTGAATCTGAGTTCGAAGTCAGTAAGGCAAAAGCAACTGCCGAGCGTGATGCTGCTTTGGTAGCGGCTGCAGACAAGCAACAGTAAGCCATGAAACACCTGCTTCCGCCCTTGCCGTATGCACCTTCGGCGCTGGAACCGCACATCAAGGCTCACAGTCTGGCGGTGCACCACGGCCAGCATCATGCCTCGTATGTAAAAGCGCTGAATCAAGCCCTGGAAAAGGCTCCAGAACAACTGCAGGGGCGGCCAGCACACTGGCTGCTCCTCAACCTGGACCAGGTGCCCCTGAACATCCGCGACACAGTCCGTAACAATGCGGGCGGGCATTTGAACCACAGTACATTCTGGCATTCGATGTCTCCCGGTGCCGGTGCCAGGTTAAATGGCGAGCTTGGCGCCTCCATCGATCAGTCTTTTGGTAGCATCGAGAAGTTCAAGACAGATTTTGAAGCGGCTGGCAGCAAACTGTTTGGTTCAGGCTGGGTGTGGCTGGTCAAGTCGCCCAATGGCGACGACCGGCTGCGGATACTCACCACCACCGGGCATGACAATCCCTTAAGCCAGGGCTACTACCCCTTGCTGGTCAATGATGTCTGGGAACATGCCTATTACCTTCAACATGAGAACCGCCGTGCCGAGTATCTGAATGGCTGGTGGTCTGTCGCCAACTGGAAAGAAGCCGGGCGACGTCTGGCGCGCGCCAGCCACAATGTAAATATGCCCTGGAAAGCCGAAGGTGCCCAACTCCAGGCCATGTCCCATTGATTCTTGCGCAAGGGGTAGCCCATCCTGCTAGGGTTGGCGTCGTTTCAGGAACTTGTTCAACAGGGGTTTCACGCTGATGCCGTGGACCAGTATGGAAAGCGCAACAACGATCAGCGTCAGGTGGATCAACTCAAGGGCCAAATCCTCCGGCAATCCGTGCTGGATGGCATACATCAGGTAATAGATCGACCCGATGCCGCGTATGCCAAACCATCCGGCCAGGCCGCGAATGCGCCACGATGTGCCGCTGCCGATCAGGCCAATCAACACACTCGCGGGGCGGGCGATGGCAAATACAAAGAGCGCAAGTCCCACGGCGCGCCAACTCCACGAATCCACAAACAACATGCCGCCGATCAGCAGGACCAGAACCAGTTCTGAAATCCGCTCCAGGTGTTCCTTGAAAATCAGTGAGGCTTGGCTGACATGCTGTTCCGGGATATCTGCACTGGCTTCACCCATGGCTTCCGCCGCAAGCGGCTGCCGGGTTTCGAGGGTCGCAGCACTGAGCGCGGTTTCAGTGTGGCGTAACGCCACCGCAGCGAAGAACACCGCCAGAAAGCCATAGGCGTGCAGCCACAGGCTCAGACCGTAAACAGAGCCGATCAGGCCGAGACCCAGGAAGTCATTGAGCAGGCCAGGCAGCGGCTTTTTGCGGCGCAGGCGAGTGGCAGTGTGTGCCAGCCCCCAACCGGCTGCAACGCCGATGGTGATTCCCGCCAGCGTGGCCCACAGCACATCCAGAAGCAGCCATTGCCCAGCGAATTCACCCAGTTGGCGTAGTCCCAGCAATCCCATGCCGAGCATGACAAAGGGAAAAGCGGTGCCGTCGTTCATGCCCGCCTCGCAGGTCAGGGTGAAACGAAGCTGGTCGCGGTCATCCGGGTGCCGGGTCTGCGCGTCCGTGGCCAGCACCGGGTCCGTGGGCGCCACGATGGCGCCCAGCAATATGGCCGCTCCGGGCGACAGCCCGAGCACGTAATGGGCAAGGCTGGCGACCAGCGCTACGCTGATACTCATCGAAATGAATGCGAGGAAGATGGGCGCTCGCCAACGCACAAAAGTTACCGGTACCGGCATTTTCACGCCGGCGGAAAACAACGAAATAAGCACCACCACTTCGGTCAGTACTTCGAGGAAAGCAGATTGCTCGAGCGGATTGAAGTGAAACAGGCCGAAGACGGTTGGGCCGAGCAATAAGCCCACGGCCAGATAGAAAATCGCCGAGGTAAACGGCAGGCGTCCGACGAACGGAGCTGTCAAGCCCTTGACAAGCATGAGGAGGCCGATGAGAACAAACCAACTGGCGCTGTTCATGCGCTCAGTCTAGGGTCCGCCCGGCGAACTGGGAATTCGATTTTCTGCCCCGACTGAGTGCGCTGCTGCGCATGGGTACTTATGGGGTAACCAGGTCAACCCCTGCATAGTGTCAGATACTTTTGCCTTGTATGAGCCGGATGGCAATCACGATGACTGCCAGTACGAGAAGAATGTGGATGAATCCACCCAGGGTGTAAGAAGAAACCAGGCCCAGGGCCCACAGGATGACCAGAATGATTGCTAGAGTTCCAAGCATTTTCGATACCTCTGAGTTGAGTGCGGCGAATAAATGAGTGCTCTCATCATGCGTCCGGCGGCTGCCCGCATTCCGTGCGCTGGCGCACAATTCTGCAAAGTCTCCACACCCTCGCTTTCCAGCTGCTTGAGTTCGGTAGCGCACAGACGGCGGGTATAAGGGATGCGACGATGCAGCGCTCTGTGCAACGCGGACGCTCCGCTGTGCACAATCTACGACTCAAAGCGCGACTTGAAGCGCCACCAACCGCGGAGACCTGCCATGCCCGAAGCCGGAGACGGTGCCCAAGTTGCCGTCACCAACCGCGCGACCCGGGCTGTTACGGAGCGCCAGCGACAGAAGGCGCTCCTCAAGACCGGCACACTGCAGACCGCAATCTTCAACAGCGTCAATTTTTCCAGCATCGCCA
>JANOGQ010000028.1:0-6226 GCA_031406105.1 Lysobacterales bacterium
TGCATCCGCATGGAACGCAATACTTTCCATGAGCCAGAGGTGCAAGCTTTGTTGGGTGGCCTACAGCCACTGCAGGCTGATGTAACCGCCAACGACGAAGTCGATCAGCAACTGATGAAACAGTTCGGCATTATTGGCCCGCCCGCCATCCTGTTCTTTGATCGCCAGGGCCAGGAAATGAAAGCCTGGCGGCTGGTGGGTTATTTCCCGCCGGATAAATTCGCCGCTCACCTGCAGACCGCACTGGACGCGCAATGACAGTGTTCATAGAGAAATTCCGGACTGAACTAAAACGATCCTCGCCGCGCGTCGCAGCAACACAAAGCTGAGTGTTCAATGAACCTTTCGCAGCGCATTTTGCTGATCTCCATAGCCATTCTGTCCGGTATCACGGGTTCACTGGCCTATCGCTTTTGGTCTCCCGTCGAGCCCCTGAGCACGGCTTCGGCAGCCAGCCAGCCAAAGGCCGATGAACTGATAGGCAGCCAGCGCCCCGACTACACCCTGGGCAGCAGTAAGGGCGAGCGGGTTTCGGCTTATGAGTTCGACGGCCAGGTGGTATTGGTTAACTTCTGGGCAACCTGGTGCCAGCCCTGCCGCGAGGAAATGCCCATGCTGGCGGGCTTGCAGCGCGAACTTCAACCGCAGGGTTTCGAAGTGGTGGGCATTGCACTCGACGATGTGGCGCAGGCTCGCGAGTTCGCTGCCAGCCTGGGGATCGAGTACCCCATCCTGATCGGGTCTACCGATGTGATGGTGGTGTCAGCGTTGTATGGCAACCGCAGTGGCACTTTGCCTTACAGCGTACTGCTGGATCGTGACGGTATCATTCGCTGGGCTTACCTCGGCGAACTCAAGGAAGAAGTCTTGCGCCAGGAAATTGACCGGCTGCTCGCGCAAAGCCCCGTTCCGGCAGGCTAAAGCCAGGTTTGCGACTGCGAGCCTAATTTCGGCGAACTTGCGCAATACGGCGGCGAACGGTAGACAAACCGGAAACAGTCATGCAGACTTGCTGTCCCCTGTTTTAACGAGAGTAGCGGTGGCCAGGATACGCGTTATCAATGGACCGAACCTCAACCTGCTCGGCAGCCGTGAGCCAGATACTTATGGCCACCGCAGCCTGCAGGAAATCATGGAAGACCTCGAAGGCTTTGCAGCTGCCTGCGGACACGAACTCACGCATGAGCAGGATAACAGCGAAGGCGCGCTGGTCAACATCATTCATCAGGCTGCCCTCGATGAAGTGGACTACATCATCATCAATCCGGCCGCATACACCCACACCAGCATCGTATTGCGGGATGCCCTACTGGCCGTGCAAATACCGTTTGTGGAAGTGCATTTGTCATCCATACATGCGCGCGAGCCATTCCGGCATCATTCCTATTTTTCAGACATCGCCATGGGCGTCATCAGCGGATTTCGCGGTGAGAGCTACATGCTGGCCCTGCAGGCCATCGTCAACCACCTGGATCCCTGATTCAGGCCTTCTTTGACTTCATGCCCCAGGGCAGGAGCAGATTGCCAATGGATATCAGAAAAGTTAAAAAACTCATCGAGTTGCTCGAAGAATCCAACCTCACAGAACTCGAGATTGTTGAAGGCGAAGAGTCTGTGCGGCTCAGTCGCGGCAGTCCGGCGGCAGCCATGCCAGTTCACTATGCCCCGCCGCAATACGCTGCGCCGCCTGCAGCTCCTGCGCCAGCCCCGACTGCATTATCGGCAGCTGCAGCGTCCCTGCCGCAAGCTGCAGCAGCTCCGGCCGCAGAGGCGATACCCGAAGGCGATGTCCTGCGCTCGCCGATGGTAGGCACCTATTACGCCTCGCCCAGCCCGGATGCCGATGCCTTTGTCAAACTGGGCCAGAAAGTCTCTGAAGGCGAGACACTGTGCATTATCGAAGCCATGAAAATGTTCAACCAGATCGAGGCCGAAACTTCCGGCACCGTGGTGGGCATACTGGCCGAGAGTGGCCAGCCGGTTGAGTTTGACCAACCGCTGTTTGTGATTCGCTGAGCACGGCATGGCCTTACTCGAAAAAGTCGTCATCGCCAACCGCGGTGAAATCGCCTTGCGCATCCTGCGTGCCTGCCATGCCATGGGCATCAAAACCGTGGCCGTGCATTCCACCGTGGATCGCAACCTCAAACACGTGGCCATGGCGGATGAATCCGTCTGCATAGGCCCGGCTCCGGCACGCGACAGTTATCTGAATGTGCCAGCCATCATTGCCGCAACGGAGGTGACCGATGCGGTGGCCATCCATCCCGGGTACGGCTTCCTGGCTGAAAATGCCGACTTTGCTGAACGGGTAGAGCAGAGCGGTTTCATCTTCATCGGCCCACGCGCTGAAACCATACGCCTGATGGGCGACAAGGTATCAGCCATCAAAGCCATGAAGGCAGCGGGTGTGCCCTGTGTGCCCGGTTCCGATGGTCCGCTGGGCGATGATGCCCAGGAATGCCTGGCCATAGCCCGCCGGTTGGGCTATCCCGTGATCATCAAAGCGGCTGCGGGCGGCGGTGGCCGCGGGATGCGCGTGGTGCACACCGAGGCGCATCTGAACAATGCCCTGCAGCTCACCCGCCAGGAAGCGGGCAGCGCCTTCGGCGATGCTACGGTGTACCTGGAGAAGTACCTGGAAAATCCTCGCCACATCGAGATTCAGGTCATGGCGGACCAGCATGGCAATGTGGTTCATTTCGGTGAACGCGATTGCTCTACCCAGCGTCGGCATCAGAAAGTGGTTGAAGAAGCCCCGGCGCCAGGCATCACCGCTGAACAGAGAGCTGAAATTGGTGCAGTCTGCGTGGAGGCCTGCAAACGCATCGGCTACCGCGGTGCCGGTACTTTTGAGTTTCTGTACGACAACGGCAGTTTCTATTTCATCGAAATGAACACCCGCATCCAGGTGGAACACCCGGTGACAGAGCGTATTACGGGAGCTGACCTGGTGCGCGAGCAGATCCTGGTGGCAGCTGGTGAGAAGCTTTCCTACCGCCAGCAGGACATCCAGTTTCGCGGTCATGCCGTGGAATGCCGCATCAATGCCGAGGACCCGGAAACCTTCATGCCCAGCCCGGGTTTGATCACTGGCTTCCATGCGCCGGGCGGGCCAGGCATTCGCATGGAATCGCATATTTATGATGGTTACCGCGTACCGCCCAACTACGATTCCATGATTGCCAAGGTGATTTCGCATGGCAGTGATCGCGCCACAGCCATAGCGCGTATGCGGGTGGCACTGGACGAGATGGTGGTCGCTGGCATCAAGACCAACATTCCCCTGCATCGCTGGCTGCTTAACGATCCGGGCTTTCTGGAAGGCAGCTTCAACATTCATTACCTGGAAAAGCGCCTGGCAGAAAAGGCTAAGGGCTGAAACCGGCCTTGGACCGGAGTCGACCCGGAGGCAGCTATGGCATGGGCAGAAGTCAGTTTTAGCGTTGCCCGCGAGCAGGCTGAACAAGCCGGGCAGGCGCTGGAGTTGCAGGGCGCGCTGGCCATCACTTTTGAAGATCAGGCCGACGAGCCAGTGCTGGAGCCTGCGGTGGGCACCGCGCCCCTTTGGCCCATCGTGAACCTGCGTGGCTTGTTTGAACATCCCGCTGAGCGGCTGGCCATAACTTCCTGCCTGCTGGCCAGCGGTGTGGTTCAGCGGCCTTCAGCCATCAGCTGGCGTGAAGTGGCCGATCAGGACTGGGAGCGGGCCTGGATGGACCAGTTCCAGCCCATGCAGTTTGGCCAGCATCTGTGGATTGTGCCCAGCGGCATGCAGGGCCCGGACGATCCCCTCGCCCTGCAATTGAAGCTGGATCCCGGGCTGGCTTTCGGCACCGGCACCCATCCCACCACCGCGCTTTGCCTGGAATGGATAGATGGTGTGGATTTCAGCGGCCTGAAGGTGCTGGACTTTGGTTGTGGTTCAGGTGTGCTGGGCATCGCTGCAGCACTTAAAGGCGCAACTTCAGTCTGCTGCGTCGACAACGACCCGCAGGCTCTGCTGGCCACTTCGGACAACGCCGCGCGCAATGGGGTAAGCACCTGTCTGCACTGTTGTTTGCCAGAAGACTGGCCGGTGAGCCAGTACGATGTGATCCTGGCCAATATCCTGGCTGGCCCGCTGATCGAGCTTGCTCCGCAGTTGATGGTTGGTCTGGAAGCTCAAGCTCATATTGTGTTGTCCGGTATTCTGGCGCACCAGGCTGATGAGGTGGCCGCAGCTTACGCCAACGCTTGTGGCCCCATGGCACAGCAACAACGCGAAGAATGGGTGCGCCTGTATGGTCGGCGCCTGCGCGCCTGAGATGCTTATGACAATCCGGAAGTTATCTTGAACCCTCAATTCACCATGGGCCGCCAGATCGGTGATTTCCTCACCTACATTCTGCTGCCCATGATCTGTATCTTGCTGCCTTACAGATGGGGCCAGAGTTTGCTGTTGCTGGTCGCAAAGCGCGGCTGGTTATTGCAGTCACGCTCGAAGCTCGCCCTGCAACAGGCCCAGGGCTTCGTTGCCATTGAAAATGCCAGCACCTGGCAAAGCAGCTGGCGCCTGGTGGAAATGATGGAAGCCCGGGATTTGTGGCTGTGCATAGTGGGCCGCTCCGGCAGCATCAGTCGGCGTGTTCATATCCACCCCATGCCACAGGCCAGCACTGGCCTGGTGTTGTTGGGCATGCATTATGGGCCCACTGCCATCGTCTTGAAGATATTCCAGCAGGCCGGGCTGGGTCCGCGTTTTGTGTACCGTGGAATCGACACGGACCTGCGCCGCCTGGTGCCCTTCCAGTGGCTGTACAGCAAGTTGAATGTGAAATACATCCGGCAGAGCTGCCAGGGTCGTGATATTTCCGTGCCGGGTGCGCGCGCCAGGTTGCAAGCCGCGCTGAAGGAAGCAGGCACCCCAGTAGTCCTGCTGGATGCGCCGGTGACTCGAGAGGGGCAATCCATCCATGCGAAAGTGCTGGGGCTGAATGCGGAATTCAGTGCTGAGGGCCCGGCCTTGTTGGTGGGGGGCGGGGCTCGCTGCGTGCACTACTGGCTGGAGGTGGATGAAAACGGTGAGCGGGTATTGCATTTTGGACCGCCCAGCCAGCCTCAATCAGCTGAGCAGCTGGTAGCAGAGTTCGCGGACTTGTTGGCGTGCAAGCTGCGCGATAACAGCGCCCACTGGCGGCTCTGGCATGCGGCGGATCAATTGTTTCGCAGCCGCCTGTCAGTGGCTGATCCGGCGGCCGAGGCCTGAGCTTCAGAAAGCTGCTAAAAGTTGGGTTTGTCCGGTAACGGCTGGTAGCGCTCAACCGCCTCGATAAGCTCTCGCCGCGCCGCATCGCCGTCTTCCAAGCCGGACACCTTCAGCCACTTGTTCTTTTCCAGGCCCTGGTGAGGTGAGAAGAGTTGCTTAATCTGCAAAGCTCAGCAATGCGCCACTCTGCCGGCCTCGCTGTCTGGTGTGAATCAGCACCTTCTGCCGCTAGAATAGCCGATAGAAACAGCGAGATGGCCAGGTGGGTCTTGCCTGGCCAAGGAAAGGCAAATGGCCAAGTTGTATTTTTATTACTCCGCGATGAATGCCGGCAAAACCACGGTTTTGCTGCAATCGGCACACAATTACCGCGAGCGCGGTATGCATCCACTGCTCTTCACCCCTGCGCTGGATGACCGGCATGGGGTGGGAGCGATCCGCTCACGCATTGGCCTTGAAGCTGCAGCAGTGATTTTCGAGCGCGACACTGATCTCTATGTCCACGTACAGGGCGAACTGGAGCGAAGCAATGTCCACTGCGTGCTGGTGGATGAAGCGCAATTCCTGAGCAAAGAGCAGGTGTTCCAGCTGAGCGAAGTGGTTGATCGCAAGAACATTCCAGTGCTGTGTTTTGGCCTGCGTACCGACTTTCAGGGTGAGTTGTTCGAAGGCAGCAAGCATCTGCTGGCCTGGGCTGACCAGCTGGAGGAGATCAAGACCATCTGCCACACCGGCCGCAAGGCCACGATGGTGGTGCGGGTGGATGAAAACGGCTATGCCCTCAAAGAGGGAGCGCAGGTAGAGATCGGCGGCAATGACCGTTACGTGTCGGTGAGCCGACGCGAGTTCAAGGAAGTGTTTCTGGGTGGTAAAAGAGTAAAACTGATTGACCCGCCTGCGTCTGAAGCTGAACAAACCGCAGCTGATCAGGCGAATAACCAGGCTGAATTGTTGGGGTGAGGAGAATTGGGGTCAGAG